>CACZEJ010000011.1 GCA_902780115.1 Ruminococcus flavefaciens
AGGGTGAATTAAAAAACAGTCCGGTGGACTGTTTTTTAAGAGGGAACGCCTTGCAAGAGAAGGCGTTCCCTAATGAAATTGGGGTTTATTGACAGACTTAAAGTTTCTGTTTTATTCAGAGACTTTTTTGTTGCCATTATTCCATATTTTTCAAAGCAAGCACCTTAGGTATCTTGCGAATGCGAATGAAGTCTATGACGGATATGAGCAGGTAAGCTGCGAATACCAGCAGGAACTCCTTCACAAATCCCGATGCAGGGAGTATGAATGCGAACCAGCCGCTCATTTTCATCATAATGAGCTTCCAGAAGAACTCCATGAGCTTGTAGCCTATGTAGACTGCAATGAACTCCGAGAAGAACACAACGACTGCAGTCGGAACAAGGTAAAGGGAAGCGATTTCGCCGTTTTCGTAACCGAGTATCTTTGTCATGGAAATAGAGCGCTCATTTTTCTCGATGATGATCTTTGTGAGCAGGTACAGGATTATGGCAGCCACAATAAAGCAGACGTACTGGAAGTAGGTCATATACGAGCCCATAGAGTGATCGAGCTGATCTGCGACCTTCATCATATCCTGTGAGGTTATCTCCTTAGCGACGTATTCCTCGCTGATATCGGTTATTTTATTATCGGACATATATCCGCTGAAATCATCAGCGTCTTTTTCAAATATCCTGTTGAACTGTTCGTTGTTCATGAATACAGCCACACCTGCGGAGTAGTCGTAGATATCGTAAACCTTCCACTTGTAGTCCCTGTGTTCGTATTTTTCGGAAAGAGTAATGGTATCGCCTGTATTCACATTGTACTTATCGGCGAAAGCCTGTGATATATATACCGAGTTATCGTCGCAGCTGTTCAGCTTAACGTATCTGCTGTTTTCGGTGATGCCGTAGATCGCTACCTCTTCGTTATATGCATCGGACTTTCTTTGCAGGGAAGCAATGGAGAAACGTTCCGCGCCATCGGTGTCGGTAGTGATAGTATTTCCGTCATCGTCCTTGGTGCTGCTGAGTATGATCTGATCCTCGGCAAACATCATATCGCCCATTGAATCCTGATAATAGGACAGTGTTTCGGGCATACCGACAGCCATTGTGATAAGGAGCATAACAAAGGTTATGCCAACGAAAAGCATGAGGTAGTTCGGGATATTCTGCAAGAACACACGTATCCTGAAGCGCTGGAAGAACTTCCATTTCGGGAGCCTTACTGCTTTTTTTCTCTTCTTCTGTTTCAGGTCATGTCTCAGGAATCTCAGCGGTGAGAGCTTCAGTGTCTTTGTTATCACGATGAGATTGATAATGAGCATGAGAACGATAGGAACAAGAGTTGTTCTGATAAATGCTTCGGGAGTCCACAGAGTTTCAAAGCTCGGCAGGCTGTAGCTGCTGTAGTACATATCTGCGACTATATTCTTGAATACTGTATATCCCAAGGCATTGCCGATAACAGAAGCAATGATGACAATAAGCAGGGGAGCGCTCATGTAATAGCGAAGGAGCTCGCCGCGTGTGTAGCCTGATGCTCTGAGAGTACCTATTACCGATGACTCCTGTTCGAGGGTAGTGCTGATAGTAACAGCGAAGATGAATGCGAGTACAGCTGTAAGGATATAGAGGAGTATCTCGCCCATTACCTTATCCTTGCCGATATCATCATTTGCAAAGGTAAGAGCCTGATTGGCATATGAGGGAACATAGTCCTTTATTTCGAGATCTTCCGTATCGGATACAGCGGTCTGTGTAATGAGAGCCATGAGGAAATTCTCTGAGAGAGTTTTTTCCTCGTATTCATCGGCTGGTTTATTATTGTAAGTGAATGCATAATTTGCGTTAGTATTTGCGCGTATCTGCTCAAAGCCCTCGTCTGTTGTCATTCCGACATCGAATGTAAGGGCATCGAACATGGTATCGGTGTTGTTTTCGTATAATGCGCTGTAATCCACGAAAGCAGCAAGACCTACGACTTGGAAATCCTTATTTCCCACTGATATGGTATCGCCGACTTTGATATTTGTATTGTCAGCGTGCATACGGTCGATGAGTATCTCGTTTTCGTTTTGCGGAGCGCGGCCCTTTAGGATATCGTACAGGTCTATGTCACTGCGCTGACCGTAGACGCGGATAGTGCCCGAATAATTGCTGTCAGACGGAAGAGCTTCATCGGTATCCTTGTAGAAAAGCTCATAGACGGTAACAGGCACAGCATCGAATTTATCGTTCAGACCGTAGCGGTCGGCGAGCTCGTCGTACTTATCGTCGATCTCCTTGTCAATTTCTTTTTTAGCTTCGTCCATAGCGTCAGAGAGCGCCTTTGAGTAGTCCTCGGAGCTCTTTGCGGTCTTTAGCGCCTCGCGGTAAGCCTTGTCGAAATTCTCGGCGATCGCGGTGTCGTAAGCTGAGCTTATCATACTTTCACGCTCGGCATCTGAGACAGCAGCCCCCATTGCTTTTGCGGAGTTTATCTGCTCATCAACAGCTGCGGTGACCTGAGTTTTTATTGCTTCTTTTACCTGTTCTTCGACTTTTTCTTCCAAAGCATCATTTACAGCTTTTTCGACCTCGTCGGCAGCTTCTTTATAAGCTCTTTCGCGGTATACTGTCGGTACATCGGCGAGCTCACCAGAGCATATAGCCTTGAGAGCAGCTTCATCAGCCTTTTTTGAAAGCAGGAAATGACCGTCCTCACGTTTCATGGCATCGACATTTATATCGAGAGTATTCAGCATACTGTTATTTGCGACATACATACCCGAAACGAAACCGATAGTAACGACGAGCATGATACATATCATCAGATAGCGCTTCCAGTCGCGGAGCATATCCTTCCACACACGTCTGTGCAGTGGATTTTTAGGGCGTTTGCCGAATGCGATCTTATTATTCTCCATAACGTCAACTCCTTACCACTCTATCTCAGCGGCGGTGAGCTTTTCCTTATTAATGATATCATGTCTGATTTTTCCGTCGCGGAGCTTTATAACATGGTCAGCCATTTGTTTTATAGCCTCATTATGAGTAACCATGATAATGGTATTACCGTATTTCTTGTTGACCTCCTCGATGAGCTGCAAGATCTCCTTTGATGTTTTGTAGTCGAGAGCGCCTGTTGGCTCGTCGCAGAGGAGGATATCAGGATTCTTGACGATAGCGCGTCCTATGGACACTCTCTGCTGCTGACCGCCCGAAAGCTGATTAGGGAGCTTGTGGCGGTGCTCATAAAGGCCGAGTATTTTTAGGAGCTCGTCGATATCCAGCGGTTTATCCGACAGATAAGCACCTGTTTCGATGTTTTCCTTTACGTTAAGGTTTGGGATAAGATTATACATCTGGAAAACATAGCCCAGGTGTTTGCGTCTGTATCCTGTAAGATTTTTTTCGCTCATTTCAGCCAATTTATCGCCGTTTATGAATATTTCTCCCGAATCGGCGCTGTCAATGCCGCCGAGTATATTAAGAAGAGTGGATTTACCCGAACCCGACGGTCCGAGGAGTACACAAAATTCTCCTTTTGCGACAGTGAAGTCCAACCCCTTCAGCACTTCCTGTCTGGTATCGCCGCTGCCGAAGCTCTTTTTGAGTTCGCGGACCTCCAGAAATTTTCTTTCTTCATTGCTCATTTTTTCCGTCCTCCTTATATCATTTGCAATTCATCAGTTCGTATGAACTTAATATCTTTCAGATGAACATATGAATGCCTATTCATATGTTAGCACATATTTGGACATTTGTCAAGTGGTCTTTACGCATTTCGTCATATATACTATTATGTTTGGTTAATAAATAATATATTATTGTTAGCATATACAAATATTTAAAAATACAGCTTTTTCACGCTTGATAGAGCCTTAAAAATCTTGAATTTACGCGGAAAATATGATATAATCAGGAAAACGGGAGGGAGAAAAAATGACATTACAGCAACTGAAATACATTATCACCATTGCCGAAACAGGTTCCATAACAACAGCAGCACAGCGCCTGTTCATTGCACAGCCAAGCCTGTCGAAGTCTGTTGCTGAGCTGGAAAAGGAAATGGGCATCACTATCTTCAACCGCAGCAACAGGGGAGTATACCTCTCGGAGGACGGTACAAAGTTCCTGTCTTATGCGCGGCAGATAGTCGAGCAGGCGGAGCTTCTTGAAAACGAGTACAAGTCCACAGCGCCGCCGAGAAGAGCATTTGCGGTATCGTCACAGCATTACGCATTTGTTGTCAACGCGTTTGTTGAGCTTGTAAGGGAGTACGGGCAGGAAAAGTACGAATTTTCGCTGCGTGAGCTGAAAACTGCGGAGATAATCGAGGACGTGCGCACACATAGAAGCGACATTGGAGTTTTGTTCCTGAGCAGATTCAACCGCGAGGTCATAAGGCATATCCTTCAGAACGAGGAGATACACTTTGTGCCGCTGTTTACAGCAAAGCCGCACGTATTTGTCAGCAGGAGCAATCCGCTTGTGGGCAGAGCTTCCGTGACGCTTGATGAACTGAAAGCCTTTCCGCGGCTCACCTACGATCAGGGAGTCAAGAACTCGTTCTACTTTGCCGAGGAGCTGCACATCACGGCAGAGAGCCCGAAGAATATCGTTGTATCCGACAGAGCAACGCTGTTTAATCTGCTCATAGGACTTGACGGCTACACCATATCATCGGGTGTACTCAGCTCTGATCTTAACGGCAGCAATATTGTTTCGATCCCTCTTGAAAGCAGCGAGCGAATGGAGATCGGCTATATAATCACGACTGACCGTCCCATGAATGAAATGACGGAACGCTATCTTGAGCATCTGAAAGAGTACATTGCCAACTACTCGTCCTGACATAGCTTTAAGCTATGGGACAGCATTTCTTTTTGGTATTAACACATTTCTGAAAGATATGATATAATATAACCATAATAAAACATATCGGAGGAATAGGCAATGAATACATCAATTATCGGATACCCAAGAATCGGCGGACTTCGTGAACTTAAATTTGCAAGTGAAAAGTATTTCCGCAATGAGATAACAGCTGATGAACTTGAAAAAACAGCAAAAGAGATACGTTCTTACAATTTGTCATTACAGAAAAAAAGCGGACTTGATTATATACCGTCCAATGATTTCTCGTTCTATGACGGTGTACTTGATACAGCTTTCCTGCTGAATGCTGTTCCTGAGAGATACACATCTCTGGGACTTTCAACACTTGATACATATTTTGCGGCAGCAAGAGGCTATCAGGGTGAAAAGGGCGATGTCAAGGCATTTGCTATGAAGAAATGGTACAACACCAATTATCACTACATGGTGCCTGAGATCGACGACAGCACAGAGATAAAGCTTGTTGGCACTAAGCCGTTCACTCTTTTCGGTGAAGCTCTTGAAAACGGCGTAAAGACAAAGCCTGTTGTAATAGGAGCTTACACATTCTTAAAGCTTGCAAGATACAAGGGCAGCAAAAAGGCAGAGGACTTTGCTGAGCAGACAGCAGCAGCTTATTCCGAGCTTCTTAAAAAGTTCAATGAACTCGGTGCAGAGTGGATACAGTTTGACGAGCCTTCACTTGTCAAGGACATGACAGCTGAGGATATCAAGCTTTTCGTATCGCTTTACGAGAAGATACTGCCGAACAAGGGCACAGTAAAGGTGCTTGTTCAGACATATTTCGGAGATGTTCGTGACTGCTACAAAGAGCTTTGCGGACTTGACTTTGACGGTATCGGACTTGACTTTACCGAGGGCAAGAAGTCTCTCGAACTTGTTAAGGCAAACGGCTTCCCGAAGAACAAGACATTATTTGCGGGAGTTGTCAACGGCAAGAATATCTGGCGCAACAACTATGCTTCCACACTTCTTGTAATAACAGAGCTGAAAAAGCATACAGCTGACATTGTTCTGAATACTTCCTGCTCACTTCTTCACGTTCCATGCACTCTTGCAAACGAAACAAAGCTTGATGAAAAGTACAAGAAGCATTTTGCATACGCAGAGGAGAAGCTTACAGAGCTTGCTGAGATAAAGAAGATAGCAGATGCCGAGTGTCCGACAGAAACTGAGGAATACCGCAGAAATGCAGCTCTTCACAGCGAGCCGAGATCAGGCGGGAACGAAGAAGTAAGAAACAAGGTCGCAGCACTTACAGAAAAGGATTTCGTAAGACTTCCCGAGTTTGCAGAGCGTGAGAAGATACAGAAGGCAAGATTTGAGCTTCCACTGTTCCCGACAACTACCATTGGCTCATTCCCACAGACAGCCGAGATAAAATCAGCACGTAATGCACACAGAAAGGGCGAGATGTCCGACAGTAATTACGAATCATTCATTGAGAAGAAGATAGCTGATTGTGTAGCACTTCAGGAAGAGATCGGACTTGATGTGCTTGTTCACGGTGAATTCGAGAGAAACGACATGGTAGAGTACTTTGGCGAGTGTCTTGACGGATATCTCTTCACAGAGAAAGCATGGGTACAGTCATACGGTACACGTTGTGTAAAGCCGCCTGTAGTATGGGGCGATATCTCCAGAGCAAAGCCTATGACAGTAAGATGGTCGGTATACGCTCAGAGCCTCACAAAGAAGCCTATGAAGGGTATGCTCACAGGCCCTGTAACAATACTCAACTGGTCATTCCCGAGAGAGGATATATCTCTCAAGGAGAGCGCTTTACAGATAGCACTTGCTATACGTGAAGAGGTACTTGACCTTGAAGCAAACGGCATCAGCATCATTCAGGTAGATGAAGCAGCTCTCCGTGAAAAGCTTCCGCTCCGCAAGTCTGACTGGAGAGAGGACTATCTTGACTGGGCAATCCCTGCATTCAGATATGTTCACAGCGGTGTAAAGCCTGAAACACAGATACATACACATATGTGCTACAGCGAATTTGCTGATATCATCAAGGACATCGACGATATGGACGCTGATGTCATCACATTTGAGGCATCAAGATCAGACCTTACGATACTTGATGTACTGAAGGAAAACAACTTCCGCACAGAGGTAGGTCCGGGAGTATACGATATCCATTCACCAAGAGTTCCGTCCAAGGAAGAGATCAAGGCAGCAGTCAGCAAGATGAGGGAGCGTATCCCTGCTGAGAAGCTCTGGATCAATCCAGACTGCGGACTGAAGACGAGAGGAAACGCAGAAACTGTTCCGAGTCTTACCAATCTCGTGAACGCTGCGAAAGAGGCAAGGAATGAAAACTGCTGAATTATTTGATAACAGAACTGTATTCTCGCTGGAGGTATTCCCTCCGAAGCCTGATGCTGACGAGAGCGTGATATATGATACTCTTGAGGAGCTGTCCGATATATGTCCTGATTTTATCAGCGTCACATACGGAGCAGGCGGCGGCAACAATGGCAGCAAGACCATTCAGATAGCATCTGACATAAAGAGCAGATACGGCGTGGAGAGCGTTGCACATATGCCCTGCATAAATCTTAAAAAGGAGCAGGCTTCCCGCATACTTGACAGTATGCAGGAGCACGGCATAGAGAACATACTCGCTCTTCGCGGCGACAGAACGTCTGATGCACCTCCATGCGGAGATTTCAGCCATGCCAGCGACCTTATATCATTTATTAAGGAGCACTATGACTTCAATATCCTCGCAGCCTGCTATCCCGAGGTACACCCTGAGAGCAGCAGCTCTGTTGATGACCTGAAATGGCTGAGGTACAAAGTGGAATGTGGTGCGGATCACCTTATAACGCAGCTTTTCCTTGACAACAAGTATTTCTGCGGCTTCCATGAGAAAGCCCGCATTGCAGGAATAGATATCCCTATCGAAGCAGGTATCATGCCTGTTACGAATAAGCGTCAGATAGAGCGCATGGTGAAGCTTTGCGGCGTTGAGCTGCCGAAGAAGTTCATACGTGTACTTGAAAGATATGAGCACAATGAGACAGCACTGCGAGATGCTGGGATAGCCTATGCTATCGACCAGATCACGGACCTCATTGCCGAGGGAGTTGACGGCATACATCTTTATACGATGAATGATCCGTATGTAGCACATAAGATATATGATGCCGTTCAGAGTCTGGTGAAGGTGAGCACCTGTGTGCGGTAAAGGGATATAGGCATTTGGGAAATGCCGCAAAAAGATAACAGGGTATAAAACCGATATAAATACGGACCCCCTGCTGTGAACTGAACGTGCAGTTTGCAGCAGGGGGATAATTTTATTTACCGCTCTCGCCATAGTTGGAGAGAACTCTTGCGGACGGGTCGTTGACGTTGCAGCCTTCCCAATCCTTGTTAGGCATCCAGAAATCGACGATCATATCGCTGTTGCCCTTGTAGTATTTCTCGAATATCTCGCGGTACAGCAGAGATTCCTTAGTGAACGGCTTTGCATGAGAGTAGTTTGTGCATTTAAGCTCGAATTCCTCGTCGGAATAGCGGCTCTCAGCGTACTCCTTGAGGTAGTCCACCATAGAGTGACCCACAGCATCGGAGAATGCAGCTTTTTCACGGTAAAGGATATCGTGTGGGAGATAATCGCCTTCAAAAGCATGGCGCAGGAGGTACTTGCCCTTGTTGTACTTGTTGAGCTTCATTTCGGGGTCTACAGCCATGACATATTTCACGAAGTCGAGGTCGCCGAAAGGAACTCTTGCTTCCAGAGAGTTTACAGAGATGCAGCGGTCTGCGCGGAGCACATCGTACATATGCAGCTCATGGACGCGCTTGACGGACTCCTGCTGGAAAGCCTCGGCAGACGGAGCAAAATCCGTGTACTTATAGCCGAACAGCTCGTCTGAGATCTCACCTGTGAGGAGAACGCGAATATCTGTCTGCTCGTGGATAGCCTTGCAGAGCAGGTACATACCCATACTTGCGCGGATAGTAGTGATATCGAAAGTTCCCAGGAGCTTTATAACGTCATCGAGAGCAGCGATAACATCGTCCTTAGTGATGATTACCTCGGTATGTTCGCTTCCGATAAAATCAGCGACCTGTTTAGCGTATTTAAGGTCGATAGCGTCGGTGTTCATACCGATAGCAAATGTGCGGATAGGCTTGCTGCTTTTCTGCTGAGCGATAGCGCAGACCAGAGATGAATCAAGACCGCCCGAGAGCAGGAAACCGACTTTTGCATCGGCAGCAAGTCTCTTTTCAACGCCTGCAACGAGCTTATCGTGGATATTTTTGCAAACTGTGTCGATATCGTCGTGAAGGACTTCCTTTACGGCAGTGATATCGCAGTAGCAGTGGAACTGACCGTCCTTGTAGAAGTGTCCGGGAGGGAAAGGCATGATTTTTTTGCAGATCTTTACGAGGTTCTTAGGCTCACTGGCAAATACCATATCGCCTTTATCGGACTTGCCGTAATAGAGCGGACGTATGCCGATAGGGTCACGGGCAGCGATAAAGTCATGACTTGCTGCATCGTAGATAACGCAGGCATATTCCGCATCGAGCTTAGCGAACATATCCGTGCCGAATTCCTTATACATAGGCAGGAGTATCTCGCAGTCGCTGTCACTTTTGAAGCTGTAGCCCTTAGCGATAAGCTGGTCACGGAGCTTTTTGAAGCCATATATCTCACCGTTGCAGACAACGTAGTTCCCACCAAGTTCAAAGGGCTGCATACCCTCGGGAGTAAGTCCCATTATGGAAAGTCTCTGGAATCCGAGAACACCGTCTGCAAGTTTTATTATCTTCTGATCGTCAGGTCCGCGGGAGATCGTAGTCTGAAGTCCCTCTGCGACCATTTCAGTACTGTCGGTCTTTCCGCAGTACGCCATTATAGTACACATTTTCTGTTCCTCCGAATAACTGGTGATTTCGAGTTCATGCAGCGCCATTGATGCATGAACTTCTATGAACTCAAATCAGAGTTCTTTTGCGTAGCACACCGCACCTTCGAGCTTGTCGTAGGGCGGATAATTGCTTATCAGATGATAGCCGCGGTTCTCATATAGACTGACCGCAGCTGTCATTATTTTTCTTGTCTGGAGAATAGTCCTGTCAAAGCCTTGGCGGAAGGCTTTTTCTTCCGCCATATCCATCATGACAGAGGCTATGTGGTTGCCGCGCCATTGGGGTTCTACCCATACGCGCTTGATCTCGGCATCAGCTGCGGAATACTTTTTCAGTCCCGCGCAGCCGACTGCCGAGCCGTTTATATAAGCGATAAGAACATCGCTGATGCTGTCCGATAAATTATAAGGCACGAAGCCCTTTCTGTTTCCCGAGCCGCCCACAAGGGAGTTGTAATACTGCTCGGTAATGAGATAAAAGCGTCTGAAGTCATCGTTATGAGCATCAGTCCATTTATAAATGACATTTTCCATAGATCATAAACTCATTTATGAATCTTCTCGTCGAACTTATTCTTGCAGCCTGCGCCCGAAATATCCACAGGATAGTTACCTGTGAAGCAGCCGCTGCAATAGCCGAACTTATTGCCCACAAGCTCACTGAGAGAATCAAGCGGCAGATAAGCGAGGCTGTCAGCGCCGATATACTTTGCGATCTCCTCAGTTGAGCTGCACTTGCCTGCGATGAGATTTTCTTCCGAGTCGATATCCGTACCGAAATAGCATGAATGCAGGAAAGGCGGAGATGATATGCGCACATGGACTTCCTTAGCACCTGCCTCACGCAGCAGCCTGACTATTCTTGCGCTGGTCGTTCCGCGGACGATAGAATCGTCTATCATGATGACGCGTTTGCCCGCAACGGTTTCGCGCACAGCATTGAGCTTGATCTTAACAGCGTTTTCGCGCTGATGCTGTTCGGGCTGGATAAAGCTTCTGCCGATGTATTTATTCTTGATAAAGCCGATACCGTAAGGGATACCGCTTTCGTTTGCATATCCGAGAGCCGCATCGAGACCCGAATCCGGAACACCGATAACGATATCCGCATCAACGGGACTGTGCTGAGCAAGGAGCCTTCCTGCACAGAGCCTTGCGTGGTGTACGGAAACGCCGTCAATGACCGAATCGGGACGTGCGAAGTAGATATACTCGAATATACATATTTTTTTGTCTTCTCTGCAATTTGTTCTTATAGAGCGCAGACCGTCTTTACCGATAACGACGATCTCACCTGCATCAACATCGCGGACGAATTCAGCGCCGATAGTTTCAAGAGCGCAGGACTCCGAAGCGAGCACATAAGCTCCGTCGTGGGTCTTGCCTATGCAGAGCGGACGGAAGCCGTCGGGGTCGCGGAAGGCGATGAGTTTTGTCGCAGTCATGAGAATACATGAGTATGCACCGCGAAGGCGCGGCATAGTACGTTCAACAGCTTCCTCAGTGGAGCTGCTTGTAAGGCGTTCGCGTACTATCTCATAAGCGATAGCCTCGGTATCCGATGTTCCGTGGAATATAGCGCCAGCCATTTCAAATGAGCGGCGAAGCTCGGAAGCGTTCACAAGGTTGCCGTTGTGTACAAGAGCCATATTGCCCTTGATATGGCGAATAACGAGAGGCTGGATATTGTTGTGGTTGTGACCGCCCGTTGTAGAATAGCGGACGTGACCCACAGCCATATTTCCGCAGCCCAGTTTATCGAGTTCCTCTTTGGTGAATACTTCCGAAACAAGTCCGTCGGAACGCTTGTGTCTGAAGATACCGTCGTCACAGACGGTAATACCGCAGCTTTCCTGACCGCGGTGCTGGAGTGCATAAAGTCCGAAATAGACTGATGCAGCTACGTTTGAAGTCGTATTTTCATAGATACCGAAAACTCCGCACTCCTCGTGTATGCTGTCAAACATTGTTACACCTCTGTTTACAGGTACTGCTCGCTCAGCTTATCAATGATAGCGAGAGCAGCAATACTTTTCTTTTTTCGCTTGTTCATGGCGTACTGTTCAAGATAAGAATGAGCTTCCTCCTCGGTCATGCCTTTGTACTGCATGAGCATGAATTTAGCCTTATCAATGTTCTGTATCTCGGTTATTTTCTGTTCGAGCCGCAGATTCTCGCTGTAAAGCTTGAGTGAGCGGTTAACGGCGACATCTATGGTCTTGACGAGCTGATACAGCAGTGTCCTGCTGAAAGGCTTTCCGATGACGATGATGCCGATCTTTTCGGCTTTGTCGTTTATCTTTTCGGCTTGCTCATCTTTTATCATGAAGATACAGTTAGCAGCAGTTTTTTCAATGATATACTCAGCCAGTTCAAAGCCCGACTCGTCCATAAGAGGCGAATTTATAACGGTCAGCTCAACAGACGGGTTGCTGTCGAGGTAGGTCTTTGCCTGATATGCCGATTCTACAAGCTTGGGAGTACACCTGAACGAATCACGAAGGAAATTTACAAGAGCTTCAGAGGCGCTTTTATTGCTTGAAATTACAAGAACGTTTTCCAAAGCTTACCTCCGTCAAAGACTGTAAAAATATTTCTTTTCCTCAAATGCGTCCTTATCATAAGCGTTAGAGTATTCGCGCCATTCGTCGCGGGCTGATTTAAGGATAATGCTCAGGATATTCTCGGGGATATACTTCTTTATGAAGTCCGAATCCTGTGTACAGCCGCAGGCTTCTTCAAGCGTTGCGGGCAGACATTCAGCGCCGCTGTTTTCAGCGGGCAGCTCCAGCTTTGAGGATATGCCGTCGAGAGCTGCATATATCATAAGCCCGAAAACAAAATACGGATCGCATATACAGTCCGCTGCTCTGAGTTCAACAGGTGAATCAGTGTCGTCAGCGGACATTCTTATGAGCTGTGAACCTTCGTCCTCAGCCCAGATTATCTCACGGGGAGCTGAAAATTCCCCGAATCTTGAGTATGAATTGACCGTGGAATTGGTAAAGAGCGTAAATTCACGGATATGCTGCATAATACCTGCTGCTGCGTTTTTCAGAACATCATTGCTGTCAGGTGTTTTTTCTTCCATGAGGTCATTGTCTGGGAAGATATTGAAGCTTATGTGCATACCGTTTCCGCAGTCATTGCGGAGAGGCTTCGGCATGAAGCTTGCGTGGACACCGTGAGTTTCGGCAACAGATTTTACAGCGGATTTGAAACTCAGAAAAGTATCAGCGGCTTTCAGTGCAGATGAAGCGTTGAAGTCTATCTCATGCTGACCGCAGCCGCTCTCATGACGTGAGGAAATTGGGTGTATACCCATTTGTTCAAGGGTAAGGCATACGTCACGGCGTATATTCTCGCCCTTGTCGTCAGGAGCGATATCACAGTATCCTGCATAATCATGGGGCTTTTTGGTAGGTATCCCGTTTTCGTCCTTCTTGAAGAGCGTGAATTCGCATGAGGTACCGAAGCGGAAGCAGTAGCCTGCTGAGATAGCAGCCTTCATAGCGGTTTTGAGGAAGTATCTTCCGTCGCCTTCAAAAGGAGAGCCGTCCGCATAACGGATATAGCAGAACATTCTGATAACTCTGCCCTGCTGCGGTCTCCACGGCAGAACGGTCATAGTATTTACATCGGGGAAGAGGAAGAGATCCTTTCCGCCGGCTGCCTCAAATCCGGGGATCTTTTTGGCAGTTATCCTTGCGCCGCGTTCAAAAGTCGCAGCAAGTTCAGAAGAGAGAATGGAGATATTTTTCAATCTGCCATTCAGGTCGCAGAATGTAAGCTTTACGAATTTAACGTCGTTTTCATCAATATACTGTAATATCTCATTTTCTGAATATATCATTTTACCCTCCGTTATCCTAAGTTTGTATAACCCATGAGGTATTCATCGACTTCGGCGGCAGCATCGCGTCCTTCACGAATAGCACGAACTACAAGTGACTGACCGATGTGCATATCTCCTGCGGTGAATACTTTTTCAATGCTGGTGGAGTGCTTATCGGATTCGGTCTTAACGTTGGTGCGCTGATCGAGCTCAACTCCGAATGCTTCGGCGATGTAGCTCTGGCAGCCCAGGAAACCTGCTGCTATGAGGCAGAGCTCGCAGGGGATGATCTCCTCGCTTCCCGCGATCTCACGGGGAACTCTTCTGCCTGTTGCAGCATCATTGACAAATTCGAGTTTTACGGTCTTTATAGCGGAAAGAGCGCCTTTTTCGTCGGGTATGAACTCTTTTACCGTAGTGCAGTAAATTCTCGGGTCGTGACCGAATACCGCGATAGCTTCTTCCTGACCGTAGTCTGTCTTGCAGACTCTCGGGTACTGCGGGAACGGGTTGTTCTCGGCTCTTTCGTCGGGGAGTTTAGGCATCATTTCGAGCTGGATCACCGACTTGCAGCCTTGTCTTACAGCAGTGCCCACGCAGTCATTACCTGTATCGCCGCCGCCGATTATAACAACGTTCTTGTTTTTTGCAGAGATGAATTTACCATCGCTAAGACCCGAATCAAGGAGACTCTTTGTGGTAGCTTTGAGGAAGTCCACAGCGAAGTATATACCCTCGGAGCTGCGGCCCTCAGCCTTTATATCACGGGGATTTGACGAGCCGCAGGCAAGAATAACAGCATCATAGCTGTCGAGGATATCATTTGCGGGTATATCCTTTCCGATGTCAGCGTTTACCTCAAATACAACGCCCTCAGCCTCCATGAGGCTCTTGCGGCGTTCGATGACGTGTTTTTCCAGCTTCATGTTTGGAATGCCGTACATAAGAAGACCGCCGACTCTGTCGGAGCGCTCGAATACTGTAACGCTGTGACCTCTCTTGTTAAGAGTGTCGGCAGCTGCAAGACCTGAAGGACCCGAACCGATGACAGCAACTTTTTTGCCGCTTCTTACAGCAGGCACATCGGGCTGCATAAGGCCGTTTTCAAAGCCGAATTCGATGATTGAGTTTTCGTTTTCCTTTACTGTTACAGGCGAGTCATGAACGCCGCAGATGCAAGCTTTTTCGCAGAGTGCGGGGCATACTCTTGAAGTGAACTCGGGGAAATTGTTTGTCATGAGCAGACGCTTTAGCGCCTGCTCCTTCTGACCGTGATACAGCAGCTCATTCCATTCGGGAATGAGGTTGTTCAGCGGACAGCCCGAGATCATTCCGCAGAGCATTTTGCCGTTCTGACAGAAGGGGACACCGCAGTCCATACATCTTGCAGCCTGTTCCTGACGATCATCGTCCGAGAGCGGAACATGAAATTCGTTGTAATCCTTTATACGCTCTAAAGGTTCTTTGGCGGAGCTGTCTACCCTTTGATATTCGAGAAATCCTGTTGCTTTTCCCATGGCTCACGCCTCCTTTCTGATGAGTTCAAATGCTTCTATTTCAGCCTGTTCGCTGTTGATGCCTGTTTTCATGAGGTCAGCGACTGTTGACTGGATCTTTGCATAGTCATAAGGTATGACCTTTTTGAAGCAAGGCAGATAGTGTTCATAATCTGCGAGTATCTGCTTAGCCTTTTCCGAGCCTGTAGCAGCAGCGTGTTCTTCGATGATATTTTTCAGTTCAGTGATATCACCTTCGCCGCTGACAGTTTCAAGTGAAACGAGAGCCTTGTTCAGACGGGTATAGAGATCATGTTTTTCGTCGAGAACGTAAGCGATACCGCCTGACATACCTGCTGCAAAGTTCTTACCTGTAGGACCGAGGATAACGACTCTGCCGCCTGTCATATACTCACAGCCGTGGTCGCCCACGCCTTCGCATACAGCAACAGCGCCCGAGTTTCTTACGCAGAAGCGTTCGCCTGCGATGCCGTTTATGAAAGCCTTGCCTGATGTAGCTCCGTAGAGAGCAACGTTGCCGACGATGATATTCTCATCAGCCTTAAAGCCCGAGCCCTTAGGAGGGAAGAGGATGAGCTTTCCGCCCGAAAGACCCTTTCCGAAGTAGTCGTTGCTGTCGCCGCAGAGTTCAAGGGTAAGACCTTTTGGTATGAAAGCGCCGAAGGACTGTCCGCCGCTGCCGCTGCATTTTACGGTATAAGTGTCATCAGCGAGCACGTTCTCGCCGTGGATACGAGTGATCTCAGCTCCGAAGAGTGTACCTAAGGAGCGATCGGTATTTATAACATCAATGGAAACTGTTTTAGGAGTACCGTTTTTGAGAGCACTTCCCAGCTTCTTCATTATAACACGCTTATCCACAGTCTTGTCAAGTTCAAAATCGAAAATATCAGCCTGATCGAAGTGCTGTTTCTCGTTCGGGATCTGTTCTGTGAGGATATTTGAGAAGTCGATATTCTTTTCGGAAGCAGTCAAGTGCATGAAGTTCACGATATACTCAGGCTTGCCGCGGAAGCGCTTTCTCAGTTCGGGGTTCTGTGTTGCGATACCCATAGGGCAGGTATCGAGGTTGCAGACTCTCATCATAACGCAGCCCATAGTTACCAGCGGAGCAGTTGCGAAGCCGAATTCCTCAGCGCCTAAGAGAGCTGCTACCAGAACGTCACGTCCTGTCATGAGCTTTCCGTCTGTCTCGATGCGTACACGGGAGCGGAGACCGTTCATCATAAGTGTCTGATGTGCCTCTGCAAGACCGAGCTCCCAAGGGAGGCCTGCATTGTAGATCGAGCTTTTAGGAGCAGCACCTGTACCGCCGTCATATCCTGAAATAAGTATTACCTGTGCGCCTGCTTTAGCAACGCCTGCTGCAACAGTTCCCACACCGGCTTCGGAAACGAGCTTTACGGAGATGCGAGCCTTATCGTTGGCATTTTTAAGGTCATATATGAGCTGTGCAAGGTCTTCGATAGAGTAGATATCGTGGTGAGGAGGAGGTGAGATAAGGCCAACGCCTGCGGTAGAGTGTCTTGTTTTAGCGATCCACGGGTAGACCTTACCTGACGGGAGATGACCGCCTTCGCCCGGCTTTGCGCCCTGAGCCATTTTTATCTGTATCTCGTTTGCGGAAACGAGGTATTCACTTGTTACGCCGAAACGTCCCGAAGCGACCTGCTTGATAGCAGAGCAGCGGTTAGATTTCAGACGTTCAGGGCTTTCACCGCCCTCACCGCTGTTTGATCTGCCGCCGATGCTGTTCATAGCGACAGCCATGCACTCGTGAGCTTCCTGAGATATTGAACCGTAAGACATCGCGCCTGTCTTGAAGCGTTTGCAGATGCTCTCAACGGGTTCAACTTCATCAATTGAGATAGCATTGCTTTCGTCGAATTTGAAATCGAGGAGACTTCTCAGTGTTATTTCGTTGTCCTCGCGGGTGATGCAATCGGAATACTTTTTGTAGGTCTCATAATCGCCGTTCCATGCAGCCTGCTGAAGAAGGTGGATAGTTTCGGGAGTATAAAGGTGTTCCGACTTGCCGCTGCGGAGCTTGTGGCTGCCTGAGCTTTTAATGTCGCTGCCAACGTGGAGACCCAGCGGATCATATGCAGCAGTGTGGAGTGCTTCTGTACGGTGGCTGATATCAGAAAGGCTGATACCGCCGATGCGGCTTACAGTGCCCGAGAAATATTTGTCTATCAGTTCCTTTGATATGCCCACAGCTTCAAAGAGCTTGCTGCCCTGATAGGACTGGATAGTGGAGATACCCATTTTTGAAGCTATCTTGACGATGCCGTGGAGGATAGCGTTGTTGTAATCGTCCTCAGCAGCGTAGAAGTCCTTATCGAGAGTGCCTTCCTCGATGAGACTGCGGATAGTCTCGTGAGCAAGATAAGGATTTACAGCACAAGCGCCGTAGCCGAAGAGAGCTGCGAAATGGTGGACTTCACGGGGTTCAGCGCTTTCGAGTATCATTGCAACAGCGGTGCGCTTTTTAGTGGAAACGAGGTGCTGCTGGAGTGCCGAAATTGCAAGGAGTGACGGGATAGGGCAGTGGAACTCGTCAACGTCGCGGTCGGAGAGGATAAGGATATTCGCGCCGTCGCGGTAAGCCTTATCTGTCTCTATGAAAAGCTTTTCGATAGCCTTGTCGAGAGGAGTACCTATATAATAAGTGATCGGGATAACGGCAGTCTTGAGACCCTTTACGTTCATGCTCTTGATCTTGAGCATATCGGTCTCTGTGAGGATCGGGTTCTCAATCTTGAGAACGCGGCAGTTCTCGGGACATTCTTCAAGGATATTGCCGTCCTTGCCGATATATACGCTGGTATCTGTTACTATTTCCTCGCGTATAGCATCAAAAGGCGGATTTGTTACCTGAGCAAAGAGCTGACGGAAATAGTTGAACAGAGGCGGCTGCTGCTCGTCCAGAGGTGGGAGTGGGATATCGCTGCCCATGGAAGCGATAGGCTCAGCGCCTTTTTCAGCCATAGGGAGAATACTGTTCCTGATGTCCTCATAGGAATAGCCGAATGTCTTCTGGAGCTTTGAAAGCTCGTCGCTGTTGTATGTCTGTACGCCCTTATTCGGGATATGGAGCTCGTGAAGACGTATGAGGTTCGCATCGAGCCATTCACCGTAAGGCTGACGGGAAGCGTAAGTGGATTTTATCTCATCGTCCTCTATGATACGACCCAGCTTTGTGTCTGCAAGGAGCATTTTTCCGGGGCGGAGACGGTCTTTTTTGATGATCTTTTCAGGCGCGATATCAATGCAGCCTGTTTCAGAGGAGAGAATGAGGTATCCGTCGCTTGTGATGCAGTATCTTGACGGACGGAGACCGTTTCTGTCGAGGACAGCACCCATAACGTCGCCGTCCGAGAAGAGTATAGAAGCAGGACCGTCCCAAGGCTCCATCATAGTAGCGTAGTACTGGTAGAAATCGTACTTTGTCTTAGAAATGGTCCTGTCGTTCTTCCACGGCTCTGGGATCGTTATCATAACAGCCAGCGGGAGCGGCATACCTGCCATTACCATAAATTCAAGAGCATTGTCCAGTCTTGCGGAGTCGGAGCCGTTTACATTGATAGCAGGGAGGATCTTGTGCATATCGTTCCTCAGAGCCTCGCAGGTCATGGTCTCCTCGCGGGCGAGCATCTTATCGGCATTGCCCGTGATAGTATTGATCTCACCGTTGTGAACGATAAAGCGGTTTGGGTGAGCCTTCTGCCAGCTCGGATTTGTATTTGTGGAAAAACGTGAATGTACAGTAGCGATAGCTGAGGTAAAGTTAGCGCACTGAAGGTCAGTGTAGAATTTTCTAAGCTCGTCAACGAGGAACATACCCTTATATACAATAGTACGGCTTGAAAGGGAGCAAACGTAAGTATTCTCGTCCGAATGCTCGAATTCACGTCTTGCGATATAGAGCTTGCGGTCGAAATCGAGACCCTTTGGGCATTTTTCTGGACGCTTTACGAATGCCTGCATAATGCAGGGCATACTGTCGAGAGCCTTCTGACCGAGGATATCCTGTACAGTAGGAACTGTACGCCAGAATATGAGTTCCATGCCGTTCTTTTTAAGTATAACTTCAAAAAGCTTCTTAGCACGGTCGCGTTTGAGTCTGCTCTGCGGGAAGAAGAACATACCAACGCCGAAGTCGCCGTTTTTGCCGATGTCATGACCCTGCTTCTTAGCTTCACCAATAAAGAAATCATATGGCATCTGCACAAGTATTCCAACACCGTCGCCTGTTTTGCCTTCGGCATCTTTGCCTGCACGGTGTTCGAGCTTCTCAATGATATTGAGAGCATTTTCAACAACATATCTTGACTGTTTGCCATTGATGTTTACAACTGCACCGATACCGCAGTTGTCGTGTTCAAAACGGGGATCGTAAAGTCCCTGCTGCTCGTATGGAGCTTCTGTTCTGAAATTGTCCATATTATTCACTTGCCTTTCCGATACAGAGCGCCATTGATCTGTATCGCAGAATAAAAAAAGACGTTCGGGCAGACAGATAGTCTGCACAAACGTCATTGTTCTTGGTATTTATCTTATCACTTCAAACTGAAAAAGTCAATAGGTATATCGGCAAAAAGCAGTATTTTGTGAAATTGTACTATTATTTTTTCTTGAATTACGAAAAAATAATATAAAATACTGCCAAAGATGAAAAAAGCTATTGACAAACGGCTGGGAATGGGCTATAATGGCATTGTAAACAGCAAGGGCGCTGCGGATCACGGATCTGCGGCGCTTTATCTTTTTTAAGCGCTTAATTCCATACACAAAGGGGTGTATGATGTGCCGATAAGTGTCGGTATATCGTACACCCCTTTGATATTAATGCTGTATAATATCAAGGAGGTATTTCTATGGACTCTCAGACAATTTTACAACAGGCCATGGACGAAACGAACGGGCTCGTCTTTGGCGTATGGTTCCTTATAGGCGCTGCGCTCGTATTCTTTATGCAGGCAGGCTTCGCAATGGTGGAGACAGGCTTCACCCGTGCAAAGAATGCAGGTAATATCATTATGAAGAACCTTATGGACTTCTGTATCGGTACAGTAGTTTTCATTCTTATAGGCTTCGGTCTCCTCTTCGGTGAAGACCTTGTCGGTATAATCGGACAGCCCGGATTTGATATCTTCACTTCTTACGGCACATTCGACTGGTCAAACTTCGTATTCAACCTTGTATTCTGTGCAACAACAGCAACAATTGTTTCAGGAGCAATGGCTGAAAGAACCAAATTCCTTTCTTATTGTGTATACTCAGCTATAATCAGTGCAGTTGTTTATCCGATCGAAGCACACTGGGGCTGGGGCGGCGGCTGGCTCAGCCAGTGGGGCTTCCACGATTTCGCAGGCTCAGCACATATCCATATGGTCGGCGGTATCGCAGCACTCGTAGGTGCAGCAATCCTCGGACCAAGAATCGGTAAATTCCAGAAAAACAAGAAGGGCGAGATCAAAGTAAACGCTATCCCCGGTCATAACCTTACAATAGGTGCTCTGGGCTGCTTTATCCTCTGGTTCGGCTGGTACGGATTCAACGGTGCAGCTTGTACTTCTATAGACCAGCTCGGTTCAGTATTCCTCACAACAACAGTTGCTCCTGCAATAGCAACAGTTACTTGTATGATATTCACATGGCTCAAATATGGCAAGCCTGATGTTTCAATGTGTCTTAACGCATCACTTGCAGGTCTCGTAGGTATCACAGCTCCATGTGATGTTACAGATTGCCTCGGTGCTTCTATAATAGGTATTGTTTCAGGTTTACTCGTATGCTTCGGTGTATGGTTCCTTGACTATGTACTCCACATCGACGATCCTGTTGGTGCAGTTGCAGTTCACATGATGAACGGTATCTGGGGCACAATTGCAGTAGGTCTCTTTGCAAACCCTGAAGTACCTGGTTACTCACTTGCAGATCAGAACGGCGACCAGCTTGCAGGTCTCTTCTACGGCGGCGGCTTCGGACTCCTTGGCAGACAGCTCACAGGTTTCGTTGCTATCGCATCATTCACAGCAGTATGTATGGCTATCATATTCGTATTAATAAAGAAGACTATCGGACTTCGTGCTTCCGAGCAGGAAGAGATCATCGGTCTTGACGTAACAGAGCACGGACTCATTTCCTCTTATGCAGATTTCGCACCTGCACTCAGTGATATCTCAATGAAGGGCTACACAAAGGACGACGCTAAGAGCGTTGAAAAGGTACCTGTAGACGAAGCAGTTGAAGTAAAGAACTATTCAGCTCCATCGCCTGACGGCAGACCGAAAATGACAAACATCGTAGTTGTATTCAAACAGCAGAAATTACAGGATTTCATAGAAGCTATGGAAGCTATAGATGTAAAGGGAATCACGGTAACGAACGTAATGGGCTGCGGTATGCAGAACGGACAGCGTAACTACTACCGTGGAACTACAGTAGAAATGAACCTCCTCCCGAAGGTAAAGGCAGAGATCGCAGTATGTGCAGTACCTGTTGACAGGGTAGTAGCTGCTGCCAAGTCGGCACTTTACACAGGAAACTACGGCGACGGAAAGATGTTCATTTATGACATAGAGAATGTTATCAAGATACGTACAGGAGAAGAAGGTTACAACGCACTCCATGATTCTGAGGAGTGGGAAAGATCATAAGCTGACCAAGGCATCTGCGGGCAATATTATATATAATACACCTATATCAATATAATCTCCCAAGCTCCGCAGATCGCCTTTCTCATAAATGTATATCAAGGAGCATAAGCAAAAATGTCAAAGTTCATTTTCGTAACAGGCGGAGTCGTTTCAGGACTCGGCAAGGGAATCACAGCTGCTTCATTGGGCAGACTTCTCAAACAGCGCGGCTACAAGGTCACGATCCAGAAATTTGATCCTTATATCAATGTGGATCCTGGAACCATGTCGCCCTTCCAGCACGGAGAAGTCTTCGTTACCGATGACGGAGCTGAGACCGATCTCGATCTCGGACACTATGAGCGTTTCGTTGATGAGAACCTTTCGGTACATTCCAATGTAACTACAGGAAAGATATACTGGAATGTCATCACGAAGGAGCGCCGCGGAGATTATCTCGGCGGAACAGTACAGGTCATACCGCATATCACAAATGAGATCAAGGAGAGAGTGTACAGCGCAGCAAGAGATGTTAACGCCGATATCGTCATAACAGAGATAGGCGGCACCGTCGGCGATATCGAATCAACGCCGTTCCTCGAAGCCATCAGGCAGGTAGGAACTGAGCAGGGGCGCGAGAATGTATGCTATATCCACGTTACCCTTGTACCGTACATCACGGGTTCTGAGGAGCTCAAATCCAAACCGACACAGCATTCCACAAAGGAACTTCTTTCAATAGGAATACAGCCTGACATCATCGTCTGCCGAACGGAAAAGCGTATCCCCGATGATATGGCTGAGAAGATAGCACTTTTCTGTAATATCCGCAAGGAGGACGTTATACAGAACCTGACGGCGCCGTCATTGTATGAAGTTCCGCTCTGGCTCGAGAACGAAGGTCTTGCACATTCCGTATGCCGCAGGCTCGGCATTAAGGATAATGAACCTGATCTTGAAGAGTGGACGGAAATGGTACACCGTGCCGAGAACGCCCACAAGACAGTGACCATCGGACTTGTGGGAAAGTATGTGGAACTTCATGACGCTTACCTTTCGGTAGCAGAGGCGCTTCGTCACGGCGGTATCGTCAATGATTCGGCAGTTGAGATAAAATGGATCGACTCCGAAACGGTGACACGCGAAAATGCAGCGGAGATATTTGCAGACTGTAATGGATTGATAGTACCCGGCGGCTTTGGACACAGGGGAGTTGAGGGAATGATCGAATCCATTCGGTATGCCCGTGAGAATAAAGTGCCGTTCTTCGGCATATGTCTGGGAATGCAGATGACAGTCATTGAATACGCACGAAACGTCTGCGGACTTGCAGGTGCAAATTCAGCAGAGTTTGGCGAGACACCGCACCCTGTCATAGACATAATGGAGGAGCAGAAGAATATACACGAAAAAGGCGGTACGATGCGACTGGGACTTTATCCCTGCAAGCTTGCAGCGGATTCAAAGTGCCGCAGCATTTACGGTGAGGAGCTTATTTATGAGCGTCACCGCCACCGTTACGAATTCAACAATGCATACCGCAAGGTGCTTGCTGAGAACGGACTTAAAATAGCAGGTCTTTCACCTGATGAAAAGCTTGTTGAAATAGTGGAGCTTCCCGACCACCCGTGGTTCGTGGGAGTACAGTTCCACCCTGAATTCAAATCAAGACCGAACAAACCGCAGAAGCTCTTTGCAGACTTCATAAGAGCTTCACTCTTAAACAAATAAGCCATTAGCGATTAGCCTTTAGCTATTAGCTTATGGTGTCCCTTCGGGACAATTGAAAATGTATATTAATAATATCGCGCAGCGATATCTTTGGCTAATGGCTTATAGCTAAAGGCTGAAGGCTTACTAAACGGAGGTAAATAAAAATGGAAAAGGTAACAGAGTATTTTGGTTCAATGGTATTCGATGAAAGAATAATGAAGGCAACTCTTTCAGAGAAGGTATACAAGTCATTAAAGAGGACTATCGACAGAGGAACACCTCTTGATATATCCGTAGCAAATGCAGTTGCAGCAGCAATGAAGGATTGGGCAATCGAGAAAGGTGCAACTCACTATACACACTGGTTCCAGCCAATGACAGGTGTAACAGCCGAGAAGCACGACAGCTTCATCACTCCCGCTCCTGACGGCAGAGTTATCATGGAGTTCTCGGGCAAGGAGCTTGTAAAGGGCGAGCCTGATGCATCATCGTTCCCATCTGGCGGACTTCGTGCAACATTCGAGGCAAGAGGCTATACGGCATGGGATCCTACTTCTTATGCATTCATCAAAGACGGCACACTCTATATACCTACAGCATTCTGTTCATACACAGGCGAAGCACTTGACAAGAAAGTACCTCTTCTCCGTTCAATGGAAGCACTCAACAAGCAGGCTATCCGTGTGCTCAAGCTCTTCGGCAACGACAATGTAAGAAGCGTCCGCACATCAGTAGGACCTGAGCAGGAATACTTCCTTGTAGACCGTGAGATGTACAAGAAGCGTAAGGACCTCGTAATGACAGGACGTACACTGTTCGGTGCTATGCCTCCAAAGGGGCAGGAAATGGAAGACCACTACTTCGGCTCTATCAAGACAAGAGTTGCAGAATATATGGCAGACCTTGACAAGGAGCTCTGGAAGCTTGGAATCCTTGCAAAGACAAAGCACAACGAAGTTGCTCCTGCACAGCACGAGCTCGCACCTATCTATAAGACCACAAATATCGCAGCTGACCACAACCAGCTCACAATGGAAGTAATGAAGAAGGTGGCAGAGCGTCACGGTCTTGTATGCCTGCTTCACGAGAAGCCGTTTGAGGGCGTAAACGGTTCAGGCAAGCACAACAACTGGTCGATTTCCACAGATACAGGCGTAAACCTTCTCTCACCGGGTGAAACTCCTTATGAGAATGCACAGTTCCTTCTCTTCCTTGCAGCAGTAATCAAGGCAGTAGATGATTATCAGGATCTTCTGAGACTTTCCGTTGCAACTGCAGGCAACGATCACCGTCTTGGCGCAAACGAAGCACCTCCTGCTATCATTTCTATCTTCCTCGGCGATGAGCTCACAGCAATACTCGAAGCTATCGAGAATGATGCTCCTTACGGCGGAACAGCAAAGGAAAAAATGAAGCTTGGTGTTGATGTTCTTCCGCAGTTCAGCAAGGACACTACCGACAGAAACAGAACATCTCCTTTCGCATTCACAGGCAACAAGTTTGAGTTCCGTATGCTTGGTTCTTCCAACAGCATTTCCTGTGCAAACATTCACCTCAACGCAGCTGTTGCAGAGGTACTGAAGCAGTTCGCTGACGAGCTTGAAAAGTCAACAAACTTCAATGATGACCTTCACGCTCTTATCAAGCGCACTATCAAGGAACACAAGCGCATCATCTTCAACGGAAACGGTTATGATGATTCATGGATAGAGGAAGCAGAAAAGCGCGGTCTTTCCAACCTGAAGACAACAGCAGACTGTATGCCTAAGATATGCGACAAGAAGAACGTAGATATGCTCACATCACACGGTATCTTCACAGAGGCAGAGATCTATTCACGCTGCGATATCATGCTTGAAAACTATGTTAAGTCGGTAAATATCGAAGCACAGACAATGGTTGATATGGCACGTAAGGAGATAATCCCTGCTGTAGCAAAGTTTGCAGCAGACACAGCATCAGCAGTTGCAGTAAAGAAGAGCGTTTCAGAGGTTGCCTGCAAGTACGAGACAAAGCTTGTTACAGAGCTCACAGCACTCATTGATGAAATGGATTCTGCAACAACAGTACTTGAGAGCACAGTTGCTGACCTCAAGAAGATAGATGCTATCATTGACCAGTCCGCATTTGTACGCGACAAGATGATACCTGCAATGGATAAGCTCCGTGCAGCAGCAGACAGTGCAGAGACTATGACAGCTGAGGAATACTATCCATTCCCTGCATACGATCAGCTCCTTTTCGGTGTCTGATAAATAATTATTGAGATCCAGGTTTGACATTGGCTCACTTGATAAAAAGGAAGCTCCCGTTTTTGGGAGCTTTCCTGCTTTATCCGACAGGTGTATTTGGGGATAAAACAACCATATAGCGTATATTTTATAATAAAAATACTTGTTTTTGTACATATATTATGTTACAATATATTATAAATTATCTTCGGGAGCGGTATTACCATACTGCAATGAGCTGCTGTCCGCAAGATGATCTGCAATGCCCCGTCAAATATCTATAATTTTATTTTGAAAAGAGGAAGCAATATGGAAGCTATTGAAAACTTAAAAACAAGAAGAAGCATCAGGAAATTCAAGTCAGACATGATCCCGAAGGAGACAATTGAGAAGATCATTGAAGCAGGTACTTATGCACCAACAGGAATGAATTTGCAGTCGCCTGTTATCATCGCAGTTACCAACAAGGAGATACGCGACAGACTGTCAGTGCTCAATGCCTCGGTGTTCGGTTTAGACAATGACCCGTTTTACGGCGCACCTGTTGTGCTGGTAGTTCTTGCGGAAAAGTCTGCTCCCACATATTTATATGACGGCAGCCTTGTAATGGGCAATCTTATGAACGCAGCACACGCATACGGCATATCGAGCTGCTGGATACACCGTGCAAAAGAGGAGTTTGAATCCGAGGAGGGCAAGGAGATACTCAAAAAGCTTGGCATAGAGGGAGAGTATGAGGGCATCGGAAACTGCATACTTGGTTATGCTGACTGTGAACAGCCTGCTGCTGCTCCGAGAAAAAGCAATTATGTATACTGGATAGAGTAATACAGCAAACAGAAGCAAAAAGACCGCATTCATTAAGAACGGTGCTTATACAGAATTTTTTACGTGAACTGTTGAGGAAAACCCTTTTGAAAAAGGGTTCTTCCTCAAACTCCTTTCCTAAAACTTCCAGCTTGAATTTTTCACTGATAGGGCGCTCAAAGCAATAAAAAAGCCCTGCAAGTTATGCAGGAGCGCCCTATCTGCGAAAAATTCGTGTTAAAAGTCTTTGGAAGGGGGTACGGGGGAAAACCTTTCCTCAGAAAGGTGTCCCCCGATAATCCCATGTAAAGTTTCTATATGAGTACCCGCTTAATGAAAGCGGTCTTTTTTGTTATCATACCTGTTTGATGTCTATAATCACATATTCTGATTTAGTACCTGTCTTGAACACGATCTGTCCGTCGGAAATACCCGATGTAACGATGAAATCAGTACCTTTACGCTTTTCATAGCCATAAGTTCGGTCGTTGATATTGAACCAGTCGCAGAGGTACATGATAGGGAAGAGCTGTCCGCCGTGAGTATGTCCCGACAGGACGAGGTCGGCAGCGGTAGCAGCTTCGTTGGTATAGTCATTGGGCTCGTGGTCGAGGATAATGATATATTTTTCGGAATCAATACCGTGCATAACATTGACAATGTCTTTTCGTTCTTTGAAGGAGCTGTCATTTCTGCCCACAACGTAAAAACGGTCGTCAACGAGCTCATACCTGTCCAGCATAATATGTACGCCGTTTTCTTTCAGAGCATTTTCGAGATCGGCTGCGGTAAAGTTTCTTTTATTGAAGAAGCCCTCATCGTGATTTCCGAAGATATACCACACGCCGTACTTGAAATGGGTATTGCCGAGAGCTTTACAGGCAGTGAGCATATCCTTCTTTTTTGTCAGGTCGTCGACGAAGTCGCCTGCAATAAACAGAACATCGGCATCTTGTTTCTCGATATTTTTAATATGCTCAGCGAAGCCTTTACCGTCGAAGGTCGTACCGATATGGCTGTCAGCTATCAGAGCTATCTTCAGTTCGCCGAGGTTTTTTGTGGTCGTCAGGGAGTAATCGGTGCGCCAGACGTTGTTATCGAGGTAATAGCCTATCGAGAGGTAGACAACCGAGAATATGACAGCGATATACCCCTGGAGGTTAGGTTTGAATTTATGACTTGAAAGGCATTTGACGATCTTCATCAACAAAGCTGATAACATGAATATGAACAATACATTCATAGATATCATTATAGCATTTAGCGGTGAAAATATAATAGAAAAAGCTGTGAACATGAAGACGAATATCATGAAGGAGATAATGATATTCAACCATCGTTTTCCGTTCGCAAGTTTTTTAACAAAATCAAAGCGTCCGATGCAGATCAGCATATAAACGGCTGCCATGAGCAGT
This sequence comes from Ruminococcus flavefaciens, assembly GCA_902780115.1. Classification (GTDB taxonomy): domain Bacteria; phylum Bacillota; class Clostridia; order Oscillospirales; family Ruminococcaceae; genus Ruminococcus; species Ruminococcus flavefaciens_Y. The sequence continues at coordinate 27,926 of CACZEJ010000011.1, forward strand.
CCGATAGAACACGTAACAATAGTAAAATACCACATATTTTTTCCCCTTTAAAAATATATTATGTCTCTGCTAAAGTAAAAAGCCATCAGTTATCTAAATAAAACTCTATCTTTTTTATTATATCATATTACAACTGTTTTTTCAAGACCCCGGACGGTGATTTTGCTCTAATTTGTATCAATATGCTGATGCAGGGAGTATTCACGGAAAAAATGACCGATTTTCAGCTTTTTCGTACAGATCAAAGAAGCATAAAAATTCCGTATTTAATAAGAAAGAGCGATTTGCTTTATGAGTTATAGAAAGAAGCTATAACTTGCTATGGAAATTATGCATTGGACAAATACATAATTCCGATGTATAATATAGACATACCAAACGAAAACAACGAAAGGAGCGGACAAAATGAAACAGAATAACGTATCGAATGCACTTGATGTTCTCCGCTCGATAGTAAAAGGAACAGACCGAATGTGCATAGAGCATCAGCGATGTTGCTGAACGAAAAAAGAATAAATCATTGTTAAGCGAATAGATCATTATTGAGTAAATAAGAAAACATTTTGAAGATAATCAGGAGGAACCGGAAATGGCTAATAATAAATTACATTTTGAGACTTTACAGCTTCACGTAGGACAGGAGCAGGCAGACCCTGCAACAGACGCAAGAGCAGTACCAATATATGCGACTACATCTTACGTTTTTCACAATGCACAGCACGCTGCTGACCGCTTCGGACTCAAGGACGCAGGCAATATCTACGGAAGACTTACAAATACAACACAGGACGTTTTTGAAAAGCGTATCGCAGCTCTTGAGGGAGGCGTTGCAGGACTCGCAACAGCTTCAGGTGCAGCTGCTATAACATATACGATCGAGGCACTTGCAAAGGCAGGAGAGAACATCGTAGCATCAAAGACTATCTACGGCGGAACATACAACCTTCTTGCACACACACTTCCACTTTACGGAATAACAACAAAGTTTGTTGATCCTGAAGATGATGCAACATTCGAGGCAGCTATCGACGAGAACACAAAGGCACTCTACATCGAGACACTGGGCAATCCTAATTCCAATGCTATCGACATTGAGAAGATCGCAAAGATCGCACACGCACACAATATCCCACTGGTAGTTGATAATACATTTGCAACTCCATATCTTGTACGTCCTATCGAGTACGGTGCAGATATCGTAGTACACTCCGCAACAAAGTTCATCGGCGGACACGGTACAGCTATCGGCGGCGTAATAGTTGACAGCGGCAATTTCGACTGGTCCAAGTCGGGACGCTATCCATGGATATCCGAGCCAAACCCAAGCTATCACGGCGTAAGCTTTACAGCTGCAGCAGGTGCAGCAGCATTCGCAGTATATATCCGTGCGATACTTCTTCGTGACACAGGCGCAACAGTATCACCATTCCACGCATTCATCTTCTTACAGGGACTTGAGACACTTTCACTTCGTGTTGAGCGTCACACAGAAAACGCAAATAAGATAATTGAATTCCTCGCAAATCACCCACAGGTAGAAGCAGTTCATCATCCATCGCTCAGCAGTGAGCCGAGCCATGAGGTATACAAGAAGTACTTCCCGAACGGAGGCGGAAGCATCTTCACATTTGATATAAAGGGTACAGAGGACGATGCAAAGAAGTTCATCGACAATCTTGAGATATTCTCACTTCTTGCAAACGTTGCAGATGTTAAGTCACTTGTTATCCACCCTGCATCAACAACACACTCACAGCTCACAGAAGCAGAGCTTGCAGAGCAGGGCATCAAGCCAAACACAATTCGTCTGTCCATTGGTACAGAGCACATTGACGACCTTATCGCAGCACTTGAGGGAGCATTTGCTGCAATAAAGTAAACCTAAAAAAGCTGAATTCATAACATAAAATATATGCCTTAAAGTACATCTTGAAAGCCGTTCGGGAGGAATATCCTGAACGGCTTTTGACTTTTTGTGCACAGTAATGGGCAGGCAGCGAATTACCTTGCTGTTCAAATTCGGTCATAGCTGACAGGAGCTGAGTACAAAGAACAGGTTATTGACAGCTCCTGAAGTATTCTGAAAATATAGAACAGTGAACGAATTCAACCAATGGTTGTATTTTATCTATTTTTATTCGCTTGTATTCTACCGAAGGTTGTGGTAGAATGTAAATGTAAAGCAAACATAGAGCGGAGGTGCATTATGGAAAAAAACAGCGTTTTCAGAACGAACCTTGTTAAGCGCAGAAAGGCACTGGGGCTTACACAGGAACAACTGGCAGCGCGGCTGAACGTTTCTCCGCAGGCTGTATCAAAATGGGAGAATTCGAGCTATCCCGACGGAGAGCTCCTTCCGAAGCTTGCAAAGGAGCTGAACACTTCACTTGATTCGCTTTTCGGCGTAAAGGTTATGGACAGTGAGCGTGACATCGAACAGATAATAAATGATGAAATGCGTTCGACTCCTTCGGAAAAGCGTTCTGAGAAGTTCATGAAGATAATGTACACTGCACTGTGTGCCTGCAACCCCAATACCGACACAGTCGGCAGGCTTCGTGAAAGTTTTGAGCACGAGACTTTTGCGGCGCTGAAGACTGACCGCGAACTGGCAGTATCACGCCTTAGCAGCGATCTCAGGTATTTCTGTTTTCTTGAGATACCCGAAAACGGCGTAAATTCCTACTTTGGCGATACTACCAATATGGTACGGCTGTTCAATACCCTTGCGGACGATGATGCTATAAAGATAATAAGCTACCTTGGAGCAAGTGTGCGCAATAAGATGTTTTCGGCGGAAATCATCTCCGAAAAACTCGATATTCCCCTTGAAAAGGTGCAGCACGTCATCGACCGCCTTGACCGTTTCGGACTTGTATGGAGAATGTCGGCTGATATCTCGGGAAGTCCCGTGATACTTTACGGCTATACACACCAGATACTTCTCGCACTTATTCTGGTGATGGCAAAGTCGATAACCAACTATCTTCAGTATATGGATCCGAACGTAGAGGAGTGGACGCAGGGGGCGTTCAGACGTGAAAACGGCGAGCAGGACGAGGTGGTCCCGCAGGTCCCGTGGTGGGGAGAAGGCGAACTTTAGGCATAAGCAGCATGAGCTGCGAAAAAGAAAAAAGCTGTCTGAGGAGTTAAAGGCAGCAAAAGCAGGAGGAAAACATGAAAAAAACAGCAGCATTTTTAGCAGCCTGTGTCGTATCGGGCTGCGCGGTAACTGCTCCGATGAGCAGGATACCTGAGAACACGGCAAATGCGGCAGGCGGCTATGATATGAACATCACAGTCGATATGAAAGGCGAGCGCAAGGAGATCTCTCCGCTCATCTATGGCGTGAACTCATATACAGCAAAGCTCAAGGACGTAAAGGCAACGGCTGTACGTCAGGGCGGAAACAGAATGACAGCGTACAACTGGGAGACAAACGCTTCAAACGCAGGTTCCGACTGGAAATACAGCTCAGACGACAATCTTTCATCATCTGATGATCCTGCTGACTGTGTACAGCAGCTTTCAAAGGATGCAGCAAAGTACGGAGTAAACTACAAGCTCACCACGCTTCAGCTTGCAGGCTATGTTTCGGCAGATAAGAAGGGCACAGTCACAGAGGAGGAAAAGGCACCTTCCGATCGCTGGAACAAGGTAGTACTCACAAAGGGTTCGGCATTTGACGAAACACCGAACCTCACAGACGGTGTAGTATACATGGACGAGTATGTGAACTACATCATCAAAAAGCTTGGCGATTCGCAGTCCGCAACAGGTATACAGGGCTACAGCCTTGATAACGAGCCTGCTCTCTGGAACGGGACACACAGCAGAATTCACCCCGATCCTGTAACGATCGAGGAGCTGAGCACAAAGTCCATCGAAATGGCAAAGGCAGTAAAGAAGCTCGATCCGAAAGCAGAGATATTCGGACCTGCACTTTACGGATATACTGCATACGATCATCTTGACGACGACGACCAGCATACAGAGTGGGAGACCATCAAGGCGAATAACAACTACCACTGGTATCTTGACAGCTATCTTGATGATATGCACAAGGCATCTGAGGAGTGCGGCACAAGGCTTCTTGATGTACTTGATATCCATTATTATTCCGAGTCTGCAAGAAACGGAATCGAGGACAGGCTCCAGTCAGTCCGTACACTTTATGAAGAGGGCTTCGTTGAAAACAGCTGGATAGGCAAGTGGTGCATGGAGAACGTACCGATACTTCCAACGATACAGAAGTCCATCGACAAGTACTATCCCGGTACAAAGCTTGGCATCTCGGAATACAATTTCGGCGGCGGAGATGATGCTTCGGGCACTATCGCTCAGGCAGAGGCACTTGGCTGCTATGCGGATCAGGGCGTATACTTCGCAACATTATGGGGAGGCGAGCCCTATATACTCGCAGGCATTGATCTCTACACGAACTATGACGGCAAGGGCGGCAGCTTCGGCGATACACTTATCCCTGCAAAGACAGAGGACGTATCAAAGTCGAGCACATATGCAGCTGTAAACGCTAAGGACGATTCAAAGGTAACAGTAATGGTGACAAATAAAAATATGACCATGAGCGAGAATGCTGTTATCGACATCAAGAATTCCGTCAAGGACTACAAGTCGGCAGCGGTGTATGCTGTATACGGCGATACAGAGCAGATAAAGCTTATCGACATTATTAAGGACGTTAAGGATAACGAGATAAAGACAGAGCTTCCTGCGTTCTCGGCAGCAATGGTAGTAGTTTCCGACGATGCAAACGCTTTCGACGGACTCAAGACATACGAAGAAACAAAGACAGATGTCGTAACAAAGGAATTCAAGGATATAGAAGCCATGACAAACGACAAGGGCTTTGTAACAGTACCGATAGAGGACGCAAAGCATCTTTCAAAGATCATAATCAACGGTAATGTAACATCGAGCGCAGGATCCAGCTGGGCAACAGCAGGCTGCGCAGTATGTATGAACGCAGTATCCAAGAGCGGTGAAGGCTTCTGGACATACAAGGATTTCAGCCTTACACTTGCAAACGACACTACAACAGTAAAGTTTGACGGCATACTCACAAAGTCCACAGGTGAGGGAGCTGACAAGGTATCGGAAGATCTTGAAGCGACCATTTCCGACGGCAAGGTAGAGCTCCAGAAGTGGTGGGACGCAGCTGAAAAGACAGACGACACTGTTTCGCTGAAGTACACAAGCATTCAGGTAGTATATGAATATCCGCAAGGTGAAGGTCCTTCCGTTGGCACTACAACTACAACATCAAAGACCACGACCACAACGGCTTCAACTACCACGACAACTGTAACGAGCAGCATTGCACCGAAGGCAGATTACGGCGATGCAAACTGTGACGGCAGCGTTGACATGGGAGATGTCGTGCTTATCATGCAGGCGCTTGCAAATCCTGATAAGTACGGTCTGACAGGCGACGACAAGAACCATATCACAGATAAGGGCATTGCGAATGCAGACTGCTGCAATGTAGGCGACGGCATGACAACAAGTGACGCACTCGCTATCCAGCAGTACCTGCTGAAACTGGTCACAGTGCTCCCTACAGAAATGAAGTAAAGGAATAGGTTCCCTCTTATCCCTTTATATATCCCTCTCTTTCATAAAAAGGACTTCCAAGACGGAGGTCCTTTTTAAATTGAAAAAGCTCCCGAATGGGAGCTTTGATATCAGTCTGTTGACTCTGTATGGTTTTTTCCGTTATTTTTTCCTTTATACAGGCGTTTATCAGCATGAGTGATAACGCTGTCGATCTTATCTGTAGGGATACCCTCGCTTACGCCGAATGTCATAGTAACGCCGAACATACAGTCATCAATTTCAAAAGTATGAGCTCTGAGGGACTTGTGAATCTTTTCGGTAAAAGCCACACCCTCATCGACGTTTGACTCGGGGATAATGAACAGGAATTCCTCACCGCCCCATCGTGCAGCGTAACCGCCGTCGGGGATAGTGCTGATGAGCAGATTCGAGACATAAACGAGGACTTTATCGCCCGTATCATGTCCGTAGGTATCGTTGATCTTTTTGAAGTTGTCGATATCGCCGATGCCGATGACATATTTGCTTCGCGGAGTAGCGCTGTTTCTGCGTATAGCTCTGATATTCTCGTTCATAGCGCGGCGGTTGTAGAGGTTCGTGAGCGGGTCGATGGAAGCGAGCTTTTTGAAGGTCTCGCGCTGATCGACGAGCTGGAACTCCATGAATTCGCGGTGGAGCATATAAGCTATCGACGTGAAAGCAAGAACAAAGGAAGCGATGAAGATATTTGCGATATGTAAAGCCTTCATGAAGCTTTCGTCATCAAAATGGTATTTAAATACACCTGTATCAATAAAGTTGATTTTCAGGAATATGTAGGTGAACATTGCGATGAATGTTACTATGAACGGAATGTAGAATCGTTTGCTCTGCGTCAGGAACGTCACAGGAATGATAAGGAGTATGAACATTGCGAAATCAGGTGTCCAGCCGAGGAGATAAGTAGCGAAGGCGGCATGGACGATAATTTCGAGATCGGCTGCATAAAGCAGCATATTCCGTTCGTTTATCACAAAATTTGTCAGTATAAGAAGAACGATGTATATTACGATGCTTGCGATGTTGAAGTACAGCAGCTCCTTAACATGGAGCATCTGGAACATCAGCAGGTAGAATATATGCGTACACAGGCAGCCTGAAAAGCCTATGATATAAACCATTTTTTCGTGTGTTTTGTCAAAGAGCTGCTGGTGATCTGCAACGAAATCACGCAATATTTCGGAGCTCTTTCGGAAACCCATAGACACATCACTTCCCTTCATTTGTATAAGAAATAAGCTTGATGTCAATGTTACATATAATATATTATATATCAGAATGTCAATTATTGCAATAAATAAATTGTTAAGAATATGCAAAGACTGTATACTTTTTACCAAAAAGGTGCAAAAGCTTACGGGAGTGAGAAATATTAATTATCAGCAGGATTTTCGGAAATATATTTGTCAAGGATCTCTGCGGCAGTTCTTACGAATTTTACGCAGGGTCTGACTTTGTAGTACTGCTCGGTGCGCTTGTCCGGTTCGGGAGTGCTTGTGACCTTCAGACCGCTGAGAAGCTCGCGGCAGATGATAGTATCATGCTTTTCCTTGAACTGAGAAGCGAGCAGCTGGATACGCTTATAGTGCTCTGTCTTATCCTCGTGGGAGGAGCCCTCCGCAGGACCGTATAATATGCCTGCGATCATGAACATAGCGGA
>CACZEJ010000012.1 GCA_902780115.1 Ruminococcus flavefaciens
CACCTTATTTCTGGCTTGGTGAGTTCTGCGAGAAGCACGATCTTCCATTCTACGGCTTGCATAGTTTCAGACACCTGTTCGCATCGCTCCTTGTCAACCAGGGTGTGGACATCGTGACGGTCTCGGGGGCGTTGGGGCACTCGACGGTTTCTACAACGAGCAACATTTATTGTCATATGTTGGAAGAATCCAGAGCCAAAGTCTCAGATGCGGTTAGCTCGGCGCTCAATTTTCGCACAAATAAAAATGAGCCAAAAGGTTTATGACCTCTGGCTCAAAAATCCGCAATTCATGAATAATGAACAGATAAAGAACAAAGCGGATTTTTAGAAAAAAGAAAAACTCGGAAACCGCGATATTTCGCTGTTTCCGAGACTTTAAAGAAGTGACCCGTACGGGAATTGAACCCATGATTCCGCCGTGAAAGGGCGATGTCTTAACCTCTTGACCAACGGGCCGTATTGGTAGCGGCAGTAGGATTCGAACCAACGACCAATCGGGTATGAACCGAGTACTCTAGCCAACTGAGCTATGCCGCCACATATTTACTGTCGCTTGCGACTAAATTATTATATTACATAATTGGGAAAAAGTCAAGAGGAAAAGAGGGAAGACGGGACAATTTTGTCTATATGCATAATTGATATAGTAGCTCTGACGGCCTTGATGTGCAATTTGCTACAGGAGCTGTTGACAGTAGCGAGAAAATATGCTATAATCAGTATAATAAATCTGATATAGGAGCCAAAAATCAAGGGGGGGACAAAATGAGTAAGCCAAAAGGCAAAAACAAAAGACCGAGAAAGAAAAGACCGAAGGTTTTCCGAAGGAAGTACAGTCCGGACGAAAACTACCAAGCCATGATATTTTTTGGAGCTCTCATTATGGTGGTGGCGCTGTTCATGGCGTATATAGGTATAGAAGGACAAAAAGTTCAGGATCGCTGTACCGAACGCACAACGGCTGTCATCACAGACGTGCAAACACAGACGATATATCATGGCAAAGACAAGATACCAAAGTTTGGTCGCAAATATATTATCCGATACAAATTTGAAGTTGACGGCAAGGAGTATAAGGACTCGACCAGATATACGTATAGACCAGGGAATATTTCAGGAACCCGTATACCTGTGTATTACGATCCTGCTGATCCTTCTTATAACTACACGCTCAATGATTATTCTTCGTCAGATCACAGGAGAATTCACTTTTTCTTCGCAGGAGCAGGAGCTGTTCTGCTTGCTGTGGGCATTATCAAGCACAAGAAATTCAAGAAGAAAAGCAGCAGCGGCGAAGAGCAGCTGACTGAAAAAAGCACGGAGCCGTAAGCGGCATCACTTGTCCTTCTGTCTGAATATGAGGGAGGCAGTCAGACCGAACAGGAGAGCTGCGGCAACTCCGCCCGAAGCGGCTGTAAGACCGCCCGTGAATATACCGAGAAAGCCGTCTGAACAGATGGCTTTTTTTATACCCTGAGCAAGGAGATGACCGAAGCCTGTGAGGGGAACTGTAGCACCTGCACCTGCGAAGTCGGCAAAGGGCTGATAAAGACCGAGAGCCGAGAGTATAACGCCTGCTATAACAAAGCCCGTGAGTATACGTGCAGGAGTGAGTTTGGTGAGGTCGATGAGTACCTGACCCACGGCGCAGAGAGCTCCGCCTGCAATAAAAGCCTTTGCGAGTTCGTATATCATAGCTTCTCCTTTCTGAGGTGGACGAGGTGAGCGACAGCGGGGATACTTTCGCCCTGCTGAAGGGACAGGGGAGACATGAGAGCGCCTGTTGCGGCAAAGAGTATACTGTCCGCTTCGCCGCGCATCATCATGGGTATGAAGTGTCCGCAGAGGACGCTTGCACTGCACCCGCAGCCCGAGCCGCCGCAGTGGGTATCCTGCTGTTCGGGGTCGAATATCATAGCGCCACAGTCTCTGTGCTGTGCTGATATATCCACGCCCTGCTTCATGAGGATATCGAGGAGAAGGCTGCTGCCGACGATGCCGAGATCTCCCGTCACAATGAAGTCGTAGTCTTCGGGAGCAGTTCCCACAGCCGAAAGATAGCGCATAATGGTATCCGCAGCGGCAGGAGCCATAGCGCTTCCCATATTGTTTATGTCGGTCACGCCGAGGTCGGTTATCCTGCCTATGCAGCCGCCTGTGATGCATACAGAGCCGCATTCACGGGAAAGGATAACAGCTCCCGAAGCAGTGCAGGTCCATTGCGCGGTGGGAGTCCTCTGACCGCCGTAGGAAAGGGGAAAGCGGAACTGTCTTTCCGCAGTTGAGAAATGGGAAGATGTGACGGCAGCCGCATGACGGGCAATACCGCTGTCAGTGAGGACAGCAGAGATGATAAGTCCCTCAGCCATAGTGGAGCAGGCTCCGTAAAGACCGAGGAACGGCACATCGAGCTCGCGGACGCTGTAGGCAGAGCCTGTACACTGGTTTATGAGGTCGCCTGCGCAGATGCTGTCGAGGTCTTCGCGGCTGAGCTGAGCCTTTTCCAGTGCAAGACTGACAGCTTCGAGCTGGAAGCGTGTCTCTGCCTGTTCCCATGTATCCATGCCGAAGTGACTGTCGGGGATTATCCTGTCGAAGCAGCTCCCGAGAGGACCGTCGCCTTCTTTTTCGCCTGCAACAGCAGCGAAGCCGTGTATTCTTACAGGAGTATCCATGCTGAATACTCCCTCTGCGATACGTTTTGCCATGATGATACCTCCGTTTCGGAGATATTATGTGATATTTTGCCTGAAATATTCGCCTGTGTGAATCAATGTGTAGGGGCGCACAGTGTGCGCCCCTACAATTTGTATCATGTTGCGTTTTGCGTATTGTGCTGTAAGCAGCGTCACGCTGCTTTATCACTGAATATCTTGTCGTATGCGTCCCAGTATACGTCATCGAGACAGGTGTCGCTAAATATCTTGTCACACTTATCGTCTGTGGAGTAGTACACAGAAACGCCGTATTCATCGGGGAGCGTATCAACTCTGCCCTTTGTCCATTCGCGGGCAGTTGCCGTATACTTCACCTTGCCGTTCAGCACGATGATGAAGTACTGACAGGTAACGTCCTTCTCAGTATGTATATCCATTCTGCTGTAGAATTCTCCCACATCGAAGGGGACGGCTGCATTTGACTCTTCGTCCGAGCTTATGAAGTAAAGTCCCTGCAATGGGAGCTCCATGTGGTTGAGCTCTCTGAGGACGTTATCGGCGCTTTTCGTGATATCGGCAGCCCTGACAGCGATCGTGTCAAGGCGGGTGTTATCGGCTTTGCTTCTTATGATATAATACCATGGGATATATATGGACGCTATTATGAGAGTTACAGCGCAGACCGCAATGAATACCGCAGTGAATAATGCGGCACGGCTGTTTTTATCGCTGCTGACTTTGTATGGGTCGTTCTGATACTTGTAATCAATGTAAGGGTCTACAGTGGGGTCGAAGCTGCTGTTGCGAGGGACATTCGGGAAAGCCGATGTGGGCGGTGTCTGAGAACAGGTGCAGGTCTCGCCGTCGTTCAGCTTTTTTCCGCATTTTCCGCAGTATGGCATAGTATCACTCCTTGTAAAATATCATATGTAGTTAAGCGTTTTCAGTATGAACAGCCAGCCTGTCAGAGTAAATGCGCTGCACAGGGTAGTGAGCATTACGGCAAAGGCAGTTATGATGCCCTTATGTCCGAAATTCTTAGCCATAACGAAGCAGCTGCTCGTAGTCGCGCTACCGAGCATTACCAGTATGGCTATGAGCTTTTCGCCGCGGAATCCCAGCTTCACGGCTATGGGCAGGAATATGGAGCAGAACAGCACCAGCTTGATGCAGGCTATGCCCAGTGTTACGCGGAGCTTTCCCTTAGCATCGTCGAATCTGAACGAAGCTCCCAGCGATATGAGCGAGAGCGGTGTAGCCATATTTCCGAGGTAAGTGACCGATTTCGAGAGTATCACGGGCTGTGGTATCTTCAGCAGAGACCAGCCTATACCCACGACTATTCCCAGTATTATCGGATTTGTGATGATGCTTTTTACCGTGCTTTTCACGAGAGTAGCCCTGTCCTTTGCCTTGTCCGTATCGGGCGAGGTGACAGCAAGAGTGGTCACGGCGATGATGTTGTACAGCGGAACAGTTCCCACGATCATGAGAGCAGCCATAGTCGAGTGACCGTAGATATTGTTGACGAAGGCGATACCGAGGATAGCGGCACTGCTTCGGTAGCTCGCCTGTATTATCTCGCCCCGTTCGTGACCTTTGCCGCATATCATGGAGTATATCACGGCGATGCCCACGCTCAGGATCGTGACGCACATACAGAAAAGTACGAACTTGCCGTCCCAGACAGCGCGGAAGTCTGCGGTGGAGAGATCCATGAACAGCAGAGCAGGGAGAAGTGCGCGGAACACGAACCTGTTCACCTGAGAAGTGGCGTTGTCGTCAAGGAGCTTTATCCTGTGTACGAACCAGCCGAACACCATCATGAGGAATACAGGAACGGTAGCATTCAGGCTGAAAATGAGGTTATTCAGGAACAAAAATTATCACGACCTTGTATGATTTTGAGCGTTATGCTATAATCGCCCGATTGCAGGGAGCAAATCATTGAATTGCGTATCTGCAAGGGCATTTGCATTTATTATAGCATATATTTTCCCTTCATGCAATATCAGTCGTTAGTAAGTAGTGAGTAGTGTAGGGGCGAACAGTGTTCGCCTTTGTCAATAACCCTTACACGTACTCGCTTACGGCACTATACGTGAAATGTAACATGAACCAAACTGTAGGGGACGCCGCCCTCGGCGTCCCGTCAATTACGTAATATGTAACATGAGAATATTTGTAGGGGACGTTCTCACCTGTCGGCTCGGTCATTTGTGGTTTTACGGTTATTTACGGAACGCCGAGTGACTCCCTACAGGGCAGGGAGATGTCAGCGTAGCTGCGGCGTTCCCTACAATTCTACTCACTAACGGCTCAGCTCGGAATATTTGTCCGAACGCTGTCATATCATGTAAGGACAACGGTTCTCGAAAGGGTGAAAGTATGGGTCTTACAGAAAACGAAGCAGCTGAAAGGCTGAAAACAGAAGGCGAGAATGTCCTCGGAGACAGCAGGAAAACGGGTCCGCTGAAGATATTTCTCGGACAGTTCAGAGACATTATGGTGATGATACTTCTCGGAGCAACGGTGATATCGGTGCTTCTGGGAGAGATCTCCGACGCAGTAACGATAATCCTCATTGTACTGCTCAATGCGATACTCGGTTTTGTGCAGGAGTACCGCACGGAGCATACTCTCGAAGCCCTGCGCTCAATGACCTCACCTGCGGCGAAGTGCTGGCGTGACGGCAGGCTCACCGTGATCGACGCGGCGAAGCTGGTAACAGGCGACATCATCGAGCTCGAAGCAGGCGACCGTATCCCTGCGGACTGCGCTGTGCTGAAAGCAGCAGGCTTTTTCTCCGACGAGTCTATACTCACGGGTGAATCCGTGGCTGTGGGGAAGTCGGCAGGCGACGCGAACGATACCGACAATTCGCTGAACAAGCCGAATATAGTCTACTGTGGAGCTTCCGCGACCAAGGGCACCTGCCGCGCAAGGGTCATCGCAACGGGTATGCGTACACAGATGGGCAGGATATCGGAGATGCTCACGGACATTGACAGCGAGCCTACTCCTCTACAGAAGCGCCTTGCGGAACTGGGAAGAGCTGTGGCGGTGATATGTCTCATCGTATGCGCAGCCGTGTTCGGTGCAGGAGTCCTTCGCGGCGAGAACGTCTTTGATATGCTCATGACAGGCATAACCATAGCTATAGCGGCAATACCCGAGGGACTTCCCGCCACTGTTACGATAGCTCTTGCGCTGGCTGTGAGCCGTATGCTGAAGCAGAAAGCTCTCGTGAATAAGCTCCACAGCGTTGAGACACTGGGCTGTACATCGGTGATATGCACCGACAAGACAGGAACTGTAACCGAGAACAAAATGACCGTTACGGAGCTTTACACGGCAGGCTGCGAACATTTTTTCAGCGGTATGGGATACAGGGTGAGCGGAGCTGTTACCAAAGAGGACGGTACCGCCGTGGATACTGCCGCGGAGAGGGCTCTCACGGAGGCTCTGCAATGCGGAGTGCTGTGCTCGACGGCTGAGATAAGCGCTCAGGAAGCTCCAAAGAGCCGCAACAGGGGCGTTCTTGCAGGGAAGGGCGAGTGGAAGGTCACAGGCGACCCCACGGAAGCGGCTCTGCTAATAGCGGCAGCGAAGGCAGGCATCACGAAGGAGTCTCTTTCGGAAAGCTTCCGCGTACTGGAGGAGTTCCCCTTTGACAGCGAGACCCGATTCATGGCGGTACACTGTTCCTGCGGCGGTGAAAAGAAGATGTACTTCAAGGGCGCTGAGGAGGTCATACTCCCGAGGTGTTCCCGATATATGAACGAAAGCGGCAGAGCTGTCCCCATGACGGCAGCTGTGCGCAGAGAGCTTGAACAAAAAGCGGAAGATATGTCCGACAGGGCATTGAGAGTACTTGTGCTGGCGGTATGTACATCAGAGGTTTTCGCTCCGCACTGCGGAGAGCTGGTATTTCTGGGACTTGCCGGCATGACCGACCCTCCTCGTGAGGAAGCAAAGACCGCTATACGCAAATGTGCGGCAGCTTCCGTGAAAACGGTCATGATAACGGGCGACCATAAAAAAACCGCCGTGGCAGTTGCAAAACAGGCAGGACTGCTCAAAGGCGGAAATGCTATAACAGGAGCTGAACTGGATAAGCTCACAGACGAAGCGCTTGACCGTGATATCGGGAAATATACGGTATTCGCAAGGGTCGAGCCCGTACATAAGCTGCGCATAGTGAGGAGCTTCAAGCGGCGCGGCGAGATAGTCACCATGACAGGGGACGGAGTGAACGACGCTCCTGCGGTAAAGGAAGCCAATGTGGGCGTAGCTATGGGAGTTACGGGAACTGATGTCACCAAACAGGCGGCAGATGTGATACTCCTTGACGACAATCTTGCCACTCTTGTGGACGCTGTTGAGCAGGGGCGGTGCGTATACGCCAATATACGGAAATTCGTGCGGTATCTTCTCTCCTGCAACATAGGCGAGGTGCTGACCATGTTTCTGGGGATAATCACGGGAATGCCCATAGTGCTGCTGCCCGTGCAGATACTCCTTGTGAATCTGGTCACGGACGGACTTCCTGCGGTAGCTCTGGGAATGGAGCGTCCCGAGAGCGACATAATGACACGTCCGCCGAGGCGTTCGGGAGAGGGCTTCTTTGCAGGGGGTCTGATGTGGAAAATAGTCATGAGGGGCATATTTATCGGACTTTCCACCCTTGCGAGCTTCACTGTGGTGATGCGCATGGGCGGTTCCCTTGAAGCCTGCCGCACGGCTGCGCTCATAACCCTTGTGACTTCGCAGCTGATACACGTATTCGAGTGCCGTTCCGAGCGGAAGAGCATATTCCGCATGAATCCCTTCGGCAATATGAAGCTCGTTGGAGCAGTCGCCATATCCGCAGCGATACTTGCGTCAGCAGTTCTGATACCGCAGATGCAGGTGATATTCAGCACGGTGGCTCCGGACACATTGCAGCTCCTCACAGCACTGGGCTTCAGCGCGGCAGTTCCTCTTTTTTCAGCCCTTTGCCTTTAGCCCTTAGCCGTTAGCCGTTAGCCTTTAGCCGTTAGCCGAATTCGGAATTATGTAGGGGCGGATATTCTCATGTTACATATTACGCAAGGCACGGGCGCACAATGTGCGCCCCTACAGTGCGTTCATGTTACATTTCACGTATTGTGCCGTAAGCGAGTACGTGTAAGGATTATTGATAAAGTGAGCGCGTGGAACAAGCGACAACGGGGCAAGGGTGCAGCGTCACGCTGCTATATTTCCAGCCCGAAGCTTATGGAGAGAGCTGTGTCCACTTTGGTCATGGAATTGAGGTCGAGCTCGCCCATTTTGTCTTTCAGGCGGCGTTTGTCGATAGTTCGTATCTGCTCGAGGAGCACGATGCTGTCCTTGGCGAGACCGCATTTATCCGCCTGCACTTCAATATGAGTGGGCAGGTGGTTCTTGTCACGCTGACTGGTTATCGCAGCAGCAATGACCGTGGGACTGTGCTTGTTTCCCACATCGTTCTGGACTATAAGTACAGGTCTTATGCCTCCCTGTTCAGAGCCCACAACGGGACTGAGGTCGGCGTAGTATATTTCTCCGCGTTTGACTGACATGATATATCTCCTGTGTATATTATGGATTTCAGCTGATGTCATTATTATTGCCTGCGAGACTGAGTTTATGCAGTCTCTTTCCATTATATGCACACAGGAGAACTTCTGCTTACGATGCTTTTTTGTTCCTGATAAGCCTGAACAGCCATATCTCTGCGACAGTTACGGCAGTTCCTGCCACGTAGCACCAGAGGTCTTTTGTAGCAAAGCTCGTCCCGATGATTATGCGCAGGAGCCTGTTCTCGACACCGAGAATGTCCGCGATATGAGCTTTTTGCAGGAACTCCACTATAAACGAAAAGACGAGTATCCCGCCTGCGATAAGGTAGGAGCTGCCGCGCTTCGGCGAAAATGAGCGCCACAGACAGTACAGCACCCACACGATGATGACATCGCCCAGATAGGAGCGCACAAATACGCTGAACTCGAATATCCCTATGCATACCTCAACGGCTGTGAGCAGCAGAAAGCCTGCTATATACGGCAGACGCGCTTTCATTCGATCTCCTTTGCGAGGTCGGGGAATATGCCCAGACTGCGCTTTAATATGCCGTTCATCATAGCGAGGGCGATACCGTAATTGGTGAAGGGTACATTCTGATCCTCTGCGGACTTGCGGCGGTAGGTCATTTCGCGTTCATTGAGCATACAGCCGCCGCAGTGTATCACAAGGCTGTATTTCGACAAGTCCTCGGGGAACTCACGTCCCGAGCTAAGCTCTATATTCAGCGTTTTCCCTGTAGTTTTTTTCAGGAGAGCAGGGAGCTTCACACTGCCGATGTCTCCGCACTGACGGTGGTGGGTGCAGCCCTCGGATATGAGGACAGTATCCCCGTCTTTCAGCGTTTTTATGGCAGCCGCGCCCTTTACCGAGGTTTCGAGGAAGCCCTTGTACCTCGCCATGAGTATTGAGAACGATGTAAGCGGAACGCTCTCAGGGACGATTCTGCTGACAACTGCGAACGCCTGACTGTCTGTGATGACCATTTTAGGCGGAGCAGCAAGCTTTTCAAGAGTTTCGGCGAGCTGATGCTCCTTTGTAAAGACCGCCATAGCGTCAGCGTCGAGGATATCGCGGAGAATCTGGACCTGCGGCAGTATCATTCTGCCCTTTGGCGCAGCAGCGTCTATAGGCGTAACGAGAACGGTCATATCGCCTGCGCCGAGAAGGTCACCGACAATGCGCTTTTCGTCTGACGGGAGCTTCGCAAGTGCCGCGATGCGCTCCTTCAGCTCGTAGATATTGCTGCCCGTTGCAGCGCTCACCTCGATCTCGTTGTCCTGACAGACGCGCTTTTCCGCGATATCGGACTTGTTATAGACCGTGAGGAAGGGGATATCCTTCTCGCCGAATATGCTTATGAGCTGGCGGTCGGTGTCGGTAAGTCCCACAGAGCCGTCAACAATGAGCACAGCAAGGTCGGTGCGGTTGAGTATCTGCTTTGTTTTGCGCACTCTCATTTCGCCGAGAGTACCCTCGTCGTCGAAGCCCGGAGTGTCGATTATGACCACAGGACCGAGCGGCAGAAGCTCCATAGCCTTGGTGACGGGGTCGGTGGTAGTGCCTTTAACGTCGGAGACTACGGAGAGCTCCTGACCTGTAACAGCGTTGACGACGCTGGATTTTCCTGCATTTCTGCGACCGAAGAAGCCGATGTGGACTCTCTCCGAAGACGGTGTATCATTTAAACTCATAGTTATCACTCCTGTTTGTTTAGTCTTGTAAGCACTTAGCCGTTAGCCTTGTGCGTTCCTGCAAAATGCAGCATTGATCTAATGCAGAAAGCCGCAGAGCGAAATGCTCCGCGGCTCATTATATCACATATGTATTGTTTCCGCAGGCATTTAACTCAGAATTCGATCTGGTCGATAACGCTTCTGAGAGCCTTTGCGCTTGCCTGGATCTTTGTTATCTCTTCTTCGTTGAGCTTCGGAGAAACTTCTCTTTCGATGCCGTTGCTGCCGATAACGCACGGGAGACTGAGGCACACATCGTTTACGCCGTATCTGCCGTTTATCATGGTCGATACAGTGATGATGTTGTTTGCGTCGCGGAGTATAGAGTCGCATATCTTGTTTACGCTCATAGCGATAGCGTAGAAAGTAGCGCCCTTTCTCTTGATGACCTCTGCACCTGCTGTGCGGACTTCGTTGATTATCTCGTCCTCGTCGATATCAGCGTGATCCTGATCTGCGCAGTATTCCTCCATAGGGATACCTGCGATATTTGTGAGCGACCATGGTATGAATGATGAATCGCCGTGCTCGCCGAATACGTAAGCGTGGATACTGTTAGGGCTGAGACCCACATGGTCTGCGATGATGGAGCGGAGACGTGATGTATCGAGAGCTGTGCCCGAGCCTATTACCTGATTCGGCTTGAGGTCGGTGCATTTTAGGATAGTGTATGTGAGTATGTCAACAGGGTTGCTTACAACCACGTATATTGCATCGGGAGCGTATTTTGCCACCTGCGGCATGACTTCCTTGATAATATTTACGTTTGTCTGAGCGAGGTCAAGACGTGTCTGTCCGGGCTTTCTTGCAAGACCAAGTGTTACAACAACGATATCCGAATCCTTTGCGTCCTCGTAGCTGCCGTCGAATACTTCAACGTTCTCGCCGAAGGAAACGCCCTGGCGGATATCCATAGCTTCGCCCTTTGCCTTTGCCTTGTTTATGTCAACAAGGACTATATCGGAGCAAGTACCTGCAACAGCGAATGTGTATGCAACGGTCGCACCTACATTGCCTGCACCCAGTATCGTTATCTTTGTTCCGTTTTTATCAGCCATAATGTTAACCTCCATGTACATAGGAAAACTTTGTATGGTTCTGTTTATAGCAGCAGACCCCAATTTATAATCCCATTATAAACGCAAAACCTTGAAATATCAAGCAATTCGGTTTGTTTTGCGGAAAAATCGTAAATTCATACAAAACAGACTGAGATTTAACAAAGCTTTTTCACTCAAAGACTAATAGAAGTAACCTGTATGCAACAGCTCGGGATATGGCTCTTAGCGAATAATATGCGGAATAATGTGAATATTTTCGATATAAATGAATATTTATGCAAATATACTTGACATTCTTTTCATGTGTAGTATAATAGAACTATATTGATAATCCATGCTGCTATATGCAGTGTTTATATTCAGGAGGTCATTACTATGGCAAACAAAAAAGATATCAAAAAAGTTGTTCTCGCATACTCAGGCGGACTTGATACTTCTATTATCATTCCGTGGCTCAAGGAAAACTACAATAACTGCGAAGTTATCGCTGTTTCAGGCGACGTAGGACAGGGCACGGAGCTCGACGGACTTGAAGAGAAGGCTATCAAGACAGGCGCTTCAAAGCTTATCATCGCTGACCTCAAGGAAGAGTTCATTCAGGACTATGTATACCCTACAGTTCAGGCAGGCGCTATCTATGAGAACAGATATATGCTCGGTACTTCCTTCGCTCGTCCGATCATCGCAAAGCGTATCGCTGAGATCGCTCTCGAGGAAGGCGCTGACGCTATCTGCCACGGCTGCACAGGCAAGGGCAACGACCAGGTAAGATTCGAGCTCGCTATCAAGGCTTTCGCACCTGAAATGGCTATCATCGCTCCATGGAGAGAATGGGACATCAAGAGCCGTGACGAGGAGATCGACTACGCTGAAGCTCACAATATCCCGCTCAAGATAAACAGAGAGACAAACTACTCTAAGGATAAGAACATCTGGCACCTTTCACACGAGGGTCTTGATCTTGAAGATCCTGCAAACGAGCCGCAGTACGAGAAGAAGGGCTTCCTCGAGCTTGGCGTTTCACCTATCGACGCTCCTGACAAGCCTACATACATCACTCTCCACTTCGAGAAGGGCGTTCCTACACAGCTCGACGGCAAGACACTCAACGGCGTTGAGATGGTATCAGCTCTCAACAAGCTCGGCGGCGAGAACGGTATCGGTCTTGCAGACCTCGTTGAGAACCGTCTCGTTGGTATGAAGTCAAGAGGCGTTTACGAGACTCCCGGCGGTGCTATCCTTTACCACGCTCACGAAGTTCTCGAGACTATCACACTCGACAAGGAAACTGCACGTATCAAGCAGTACCTCGGAATCAAGTTCGCTGATATCGTTTACAACGGTCAGTGGTACACACCTCTCCGCGAAGCTCTCACAGCTTTCGTTGACAAGACTCAGGAGAGAGTTACAGGCGATGTTAAGCTCAAGCTCTACAAGGGCAACATCATCAACGCAGGCGTAACTTCACCATACACACTCTACGATGAGGAAGTTGCTACATTCGATGAGGACGAGGTTTACAACCAGGCTGACGCAGCAGGCTTCATCAACCTCTTCGGTCTCCCGATCAAGGTAAGAGCTCAGCTCGACAAGAAGAGAAACAACAAGTAATCAGTGCTGACATTTATATGGGTCATTTTCTGGCTGGTAGTTGCAGTCGCTTTCGTGGGTATAACCGTATACCTTGTGATGAATATTATCAGCCTCAGAAAATGCACTACGAGCAATTTCATCGGACAGCCTGTTGAGACCGATGCGGTAGTTACGGAGAATTCTCTGGTGTATTACTCAACTGTCAAGAGTGCTTCACCGTCTGTTTCCGAGAAGCTCAACTGCCTCACTCTGCAATATAAGGTCGGCGGCGAGATCTTCACAAAGGAAGTTCAGCTAATTGACGTTCATCAGCGCCTTAAAAAGGGCGATATAGTACAGGTCTACTACGATGATCTTGACAGCGGACACGCTCTCCTTGCTGACGGCAGCGAGGCTCAGTCCGCAAAAAACGGCATCAAATGGGCAATAGGTTATTATTGTATACTGTTCATAGTCGGTGCGTTTTTATTCTTTAAAATAGCAGTGGCATTTGAATAGCTGTCTGATCTAAAGAAAAATAAATGTAGGCTCGAAACAAGCTTTACAGCGTATATTTATTTCGGTAGGGGCGTATGAATGAGAATCTGAAAAGTATATCCGAGAACTGGGATACTCTGCTTACCATACTCATAGCGTTTTCTTTGCCTGCTCTGGGAGTCGGCTATCTTCTTTCAAAGTATACGAAGATAGGCTTGCTTGAACCTGTCGTGATGCTGCTGGTGTTTTGTATCGTGTTCGGTATGTTCAATATACCTGCATGGACCCTCATTGCAGTGATAGTCTTCGGAGCAAGTCTGGCTTTTATTTCGTGGAGCCTTATCTTTACGTTCTACTGCGTCGTCGCACTCTTCTCGAAGAGGTGCGTGGGGAAGCTTGTAAGGTTTGACGTGCCGAAGGGCATGAAAAGCGCAGTTCCCTGCTATGAGATAGACGGGGAAGAAGTTCCGTGCCTCGTTGGAGGCATAAAGAAGGAGCTCGCAGAAAACGGCACGGGTAAGCTCTCAAAGAAATACGTCATCGGAAAAGAATACAAGGTAAGATACAGCAGACTTTTCAAAAAAGTCTACGACAAAAGAGCTGTCAAGATAAGCGCAGCGTGTTTTCTGACAAGCATCATCGGAGCACTGTTTTTCATTATCCCGATGATCCTTATTGAGGAGCTGCCGTAATATTGATATTTGAATAATCATGCAGGCAGGGGAGTTCCTCCTGCCTGTTACGATTTTCTTTAAAAAGTTTAGAGTTGAGAGTTAATGTGTTCGATCTGCTCACATTATTCGGATATTCTGCCGAAGGCAGCTCCTTAACTTTCAACTTTAAACTCTCAGCTGAAAATGTTTGGAAAGGAGAATTACTATGGTGAAGATAAGGCTCATGACTATCAACGACTGGAAAGGCGTTGAGGAAGTCTGGAAAGACCATGAGGGTACTAACCCCGTTGACGACTGCGAGGAAGGCTTCACAAGATACCTGAAGCGCAATCCCACCACGAGTTTTGTTGCTGTGGACGGCGAAAAGGTGATCGGTACGATACTGGCAGGTCACGACGGCAGACGCGGCTTCTTTCACCATGTTGTAGTTGCTCCCGAATACAGAAAACGCGGCATCGGCGAGGATCTGGTGGATCACGCTATGGAGGCTCTCGAAAAGGAAGGCATACAAAAAACTGCCCTCGTTGTTTTTGAGGATAACGACCTCGGAAACGGCTTCTGGGAGCACATAGGCTTCACCACAAGACCCGACCTTGTTTACCGCAACAAGTACGTAAAATAATATGGATAAATTCATGAAAACAGCCCTTGAAGAGGCTCAGGCAGGCATAAGAGCAGGTCACGGCGGTCCGTTCGGCTGCGTTATAGTCAGGGACGGCAGGATAATCGGCAGAGGGCACAACGAGGTCATCAAAAACGGCGACCCTACTTGCCACGGCGAGATGATGGCGATACGCGATGCCTGCAAAAATATCGGTTCGCACGACCTTTCAGGCTGCGAGCTCTATACCACCGCAGAACCTTGTCCCATGTGCCTCGGCGCGATACGCTGGGCGAATATAGGAAAGGTCTATTACGGCTGCAATGTGTCCGATACCGATAAGATAGGCTTCAGGGACAAGATATTCTATGAGTCCGAGGAGGATTTCTCGGAGGAGCTCGACCGCGAAGAATGTCTTGAAGTCTTTGCCGAGTATCAGGCTTTGAGACACAAGAAAAAATACTGATTGAAGCTTTTAGCCGTTAGCCATTAGCTTATTGAGGTGATAATATGCAGAGTTTTAAGGAGCTGATCGTTTGGCAGAAAGCTATACAGCTTGTCGAAGAAGTATATAAACTTTTGAATTATTTACCCAATAACGAAAGATATGCACTTTCCGATCAAATAAGGCGTTCAGTTGTGTCAATACCGTCTAATATTGCAGAAGGCAGAGGTCGGAATTCGGAGAGAGAATTCATATATTATCTGAATATTGCCAATGGTTCGGCATATGAGCTTCAGACACAGCTGATAATATGTCAACGGCTCGGATATTTGAAAGAAGAACAGCTTGTAACAGCTTATGAGCTGTGTGATGAGATATGCAGGATCTTGAATGTAATGATAAAAAAGCTAAAAGCTAATGGCTAATAGCTAACGGCTTAAACATATAACCTGATGAAAAACGAAAGGTAAGATTAATATGGCAGATATGATGTGGGCAGGAAGATTTTCAAAGCAGGTGGACGCAGGCGTGAACGCCTTCAACTCTTCCATTGCCTTTGACGGACGTATGTACCGCCACGATATTAAGGGCAGTATCGCCCACGCTACTATGCTGGGAGACTGCGGCATCATCACCAAGGAGGACAGCCTCGAAATAATCGCAGGTCTGAAAGGTATCCTCGCCGATATCGACAACGGCAAGCTGGAGCTCGACCCCAATGCCGAGGATATCCATATGTTCGTGGAAGCTGAGCTCACAAAGCGTCTCGGCGACGTGGGAAAGAGACTTCATACCTCACGTTCAAGAAACGATCAGGTCGCAGTTGACCTGAGACTTTATCTCCGCGACGAGATCGACGAGATCTACGCTATGGTCAAGGAGCTTGCTGTTACTCTCGTGAAGATGGCTAAGGAGCACACCGAGACTATCATGCCCGGTTATACTCATCTCCAGCGAGCTCAGCCTATAACTCTTGCACATCACCTCATGGCGTATGTGTGGATGCTTCTCCGCGATATGGAAAGACTTCAGGATACCGCAAAGAGAATGAACTACTGTCCTCTGGGCAGCGGCGCTCTTGCAGGTACTACCTATAAGACCAACAGAAAGCAGACTTCCGATCTTCTCGGCTTTACAGCTCCAATGCCGAACAGCCTTGACGGAGTTTCCGACAGAGACTACTGTGTGGAGCTGAACTGCGCACTGTCACTTCTTATGACACACCTTTCAAGATTTTCCGAGGAAATTATCCTCTGGTGCTCGTGGGAGTTCAAGTTCGTGGAGCTCGACGACGCTTTTGCTACAGGCTCGTCAATAATGCCACAGAAGAAGAACCCCGATGTTACGGAGCTTATCCGCGGCAAGACAGGACGTGTCAACGGCGACCTCATGACCCTTCTCACTATGATGAAGGGACTTCCTCTCGCATACAACAAGGATATGCAGGAGGACAAGGAAGCTATATTCGACGCTGTTGACAACGTTAAGCTCTGCGTAAAGACATTTACTCCAATGCTTGCAACCATGCGCGTTCTCAAGGATAATATGAGAAACGCAGCTGCAAGAGGCTTCATAAACGCTACGGACTGTGCTGATTACCTCGTTAAGAAGGGTATGCCTTTCCGTGACGCATACAAGATAACAGGTACTCTCGTTGCACAGTGCATACAGAAGGGGCTTACTCTCGAAACTCTGCCCCTTGCCGATTACAAGGCAATGACAGATCTCTTTACCGAGGACGTTTACGAGGCTATCAGCCTTGACACCTGCGTTCGTGAGCGCAAGTCCGAGGGCGGTCCTTCACCCGATGCTGTTAAGGAGCAGATAGCTCTTGCAGAAAAGGCACTGGGACTGTGATATGAAGAAAAAAGACGTAACTTTTATAATAGGACTTACCATATTTATGGGAGTTGTATGGGTCATAGGCGAGCTGGTCATGGGACTGTGGGTAGCCGTTGTGCCTAAGACGCATATAGTCTGGTTCGCGGTCATTTTAGTCATAACGCTGGGAGTCAGCGTGTGGCACTCGATGATAGAGGACAAGTCCGACCTTGAAGACCCAAAACGTGCAAAATACGAGCGCAAGGTCAACAAAAGGAAAAAGAACTAAGTAGGGGCGGCGTTCCGTAGAGTAGGGCTGGCGTTCCCTAAAAAATCAATCCCTTTCATGGGGGTATCTTACTTCTCGAAAAACGGAGGAAAACATTATGTCAGTAAAAATCTATATAGACGGTCAGGAAGGCACAACAGGTCTGAAAATACAGGAGCGTTTCCAGAACAGGAACGACCTCGAAATAATGAAGATAAGCGAGGAGCTCAGAAAAGATCCGTCAGAACGTGCCCGACTTATCAACAGCGCAGACTATGTATTCCTCTGCCTGCCTGATGCGGCTTCTGTCGAGGCTGTTTCCTTCATCGACAAGGACAACGACTACGTTCGCATCATCGACGCTTCAACAGCTCACCGCACAAATCCTGCATGGGCTTACGGCTTCCCCGAGCTTTCACCTGCTCACAGGGAGAAGATCCGGAAGTCCAACAGAGTAGCTGTTCCGGGCTGCTATGCAAGCGGATTTGCTTCAATAGTTTATCCGCTGGTAAGCAACGGCATCATACCTGCGGACTTCCCTGTATTCGCCTATGCTACTTCGGGCTACAGCGGAGCAGGCAAGAAGGCTATCGCAGTATACGAGGGCGAGGATAAGCCTTACGAGTTCAACAGTCCCCGTCAGTACGCTCTTTCTCAGCAGCACAAGCACCTGCCTGAGATGAAGGCTGTATCGGGACTTACATATACACCTATGTTCAACCCTATGGTCTGCGATTACTTCAGCGGCATGGTAGTGAGCGTTCCGCTCCAGACAAGAATGCTGGACAAGAAAGTGACCGCACAGCAGGTACACGAGATGTACGCAAAGCACTATGAGGGCGCAAAAATGATAGAGGTAATGCCTCTTATGTCTGCGGACGAGCAGAAAGCATTCTTCCTTGCTTCAAATACTCTCAGCGGACAGAACAAGATGCAGGTGTTTGTATTCGGCAATGACGAGCAGATACTCCTTTGCTCACGCCTTGACAATCTGGGAAAGGGCGCAAGCGGTGCTGCTGTACAGTGCCTTAACATAATGATGGGAATCGACGAAACTACGGGACTTGTTTGAGGTGACACGATAACATGAAAAATCATTTCGGGGGGAATGAATAATGAGCAGAACATTAAGGGAGATCTATGAGTACGATCTCATCGAGGACGACGGCCTTGATTATACCGTCGATGAATGGTTCAACACCATTATGGAGAAGACGAAGGATCAGCTCAGTCTTGCAGACGTGAGCCGTATGCTCCGTCAGAGGATATGCTCTCGCATTGCGATGAAGAGAGCTATAGAAATGCTCAGCGATGACCCGTTCGTGGGGGAAATGTTTGAGGGTCAGCTGATGTTCAATCTTTACAAAGGCAAGGAAAAATACCTCAGGCTTTTCTATCCGCAGATGAGCAATGTTCTCGAAAAAGCAGGTACTATGGCAAAATGCCACCACTTTGATTCCGAGGACGGAAAGCAGGAGTATATTTCCATTATTTCTAAATTCGCACAGAAGATCAAGGAGGAAACGGCATGAAGCTGGTACAATTACAGAACGTAACTTTTATTGAGGGCGGCGTGTGCGCTGCAAAGGGATTCAGAGCAAACGGAGTTCAGTGCGGTCTTGCGCACAAGCCTCTCGGAGAAATGGACGAGGCTAACGCAGCTGCAAACAACGCTCTCCCAAGCGCAAAAAAGAAGAACGACCTTGCTCTCATCGTTGCTGACAATGACTGCAATGTTGCAGCTGTATATACAACAAACAAGGTCAAGGGTGCTCCTATCATCGTTACAAAGGAGCATATCAAGGACGGCAAGGCAAGAGCTGTTATCGTAAACTCTGTAAACGCCAACACCTGCAACCCCGACGGCGTTGAGAAGGCAACAAAGATGTGTCAGCTCGCTGCAAATACTCTCGGCATCGACGAGAACGATGTGGTAGTAGCTTCCACAGGCGTTATCGGACAGGTTCTCCCTATCGAGCCTATCGCAAACGCTATGGACGAGCTTGCAGGCGGTCTTGCTTACGACGGCAACAAGAAGGCTCTTGAAGCTATCATGACCACCGATACCCGCGAAAAGGAGATCGCTGTAAAATTCGAGATGGGCGGCAAGAACTGCACTCTCGGCGGTATGCTCAAGGGCAGCGGCATGATACACCCGAATATGGCTACAACTCTTACCTTCCTTACAACTGACGCTGATATTTCTTCGGAAATGATACAGGCAGCTCTCGTCGATACACTCAACAGAGTAAGCGTTGACGGCGATACTTCCACAAATGATATGGTCCTTATCATGGCATCGGGCGCAGCAGGAAACTCTCCTGTAACTTCCAAGGACGCAGAGTATGCAAAGTTCAAACACGCTCTCTATGCAGTTATGATGAACCTTGCAAGACTTATGGCTCGTGACGGCGAGGGCGCTACAAAGCTCATCGAGTGTGCTGTAAGAGGTGCCGAGACAGGCGAGATCGCCGAGAAGGTCGCAAAGTCTATCGTAGGTTCCAGCCTTATCAAGGCTATGATATTCGGCGAGGACGCTAACGCAGGCAGAATTTTCTGCGCACTGGGCTATTCTGACGCAGATTTCGATATCAGCAACGTCGATGTGGAAATGGCTTCCGACAACGGTCTTGTTATCCAGCTGGGACACAAGGGCAATGTTGTGGAGTTCTCTGAGGCTATCGCAAAGAAGATACTCAAGGAAGAGGAGATCAAGATACTCGTATCTCTCGGCAACGGCGAGGGCAAGGCTATCGCATGGGGCTGCGACCTCACTTATGATTATGTAAAGATCAACGGAGACTACCGTTCATGATATGATTTTTTGCGGCTTTGAAGATGATTGAAACAGATAAGGCTTATGAAGAAAAGGTAATGCCGTACATCGGAGATGATGAATATATTATCTGGTCTGAGCATGAAGTTTCAAAGGAAGAACTTCCGAAGATAACGATCTTCTTTGAGAAGATAGCATTTGTATTAACCATATTTCATTTTATGGCAGGTATCGGTTGTGTTTGGCTTGCGTTCACTCAGTTTAATGACATTAGCGGAAGGTTAGTTTGCAGTATTGTTGGTATAGTTTTTATCATTGTTCCATTGTCATTTTCGTTTTATGTAAACATAAGAAAAAACAGGATATATGCAATTACAAACCTGCGTGCCATTGTTCTTGACGGTGATAAGATAAAAGATGCGAAGCTTTCGGAAATAAAAAAGATACAGTCTTTTCCTGTCAGAAATAATATAAGAACGCTCAGGCTGTTTACTTGTTTTGATCTAAGAAAAAATAAGGTCAAGTGGATAGAGTTCAACAATATATCATCGTCATCAATGGCGGAATGTATCATCAGAAAGCAGAAGCAGCTTTTAAACAACGGCAAAGATGATATTGATTCATTAGGTGAAGGCACTGTTATTTATAAAAGAAAATAGTGGGTGAGCAGATGTTCGGAAGGAAACGTGAAGATGATTACGATGCTTATAATGAAAAGTATGCATCGAAATATGACGATGACTATATAGCACCGTCAAAGGAGTACAGAAGCGAGCAAAGCAATGACCGCGAGCGGACGTATTCCGACACGACTGCCGTGAAAGAATGTGACCATGACCACGAGCAGACGTATTCAGATATAAATACTGTCAGGGAATGCGATCATAGCCACGAGCAGACCTACGAAGATGCCGATTCCGAACAGCGTCCGTATGATGATTATGCCAACCTCGAAAGCTTCTTTGAGAGAATGCTTGAACGCGGCGAACACCTTATATGGGTCGGCAGCAGGAAAAACGCAAAGGTAACTCCCGATGTGATGAACGGGCAGAAAAAAACTGTGGGTCCAAGCATTGCAAGTGTGGGACTGATATTGTTCATTACAGGCTTCTGCTTCTGGCCGCTGGTAATTGTCGGAGGACTGCTCATTGTTGTCGGCTCTGTATTATCGCCGAAGATCCATACGAATATGGTCTATGCCCTGACAGACAAGAGAGTCATTATCTCGGATATGGCTAATCATACAAGCATCGCATTAAAGGATATAACCAAGGTCGAACGCACTATGCTCGGTAATAATATGGGGAATGTGTATATTACCACAAAGAATGTTTACAGAGGCAGTCAGAGAGCATCGTTCGGCGGGTACAGACAGACGCTCTATGAGATAAATGATCCCGCAAGAGTACAGCGGATAATCAACGACGCTATACATGGATTATTCTGATATTTGTTGTTAATGATACGGATATAGTGGGAAAAGTTTATGTTCAGAAAAAATAACGATGAAAACTCAGACGAATACAACGAAAGTTATTCTGAAAAGTATAACAAAGAAGATACGGAGTATCATGAGTATGACCATTTCACAGATGCTGAAAGAGTATTCGGTCATCTGCTCAAAAAAGGTGAGAAGATATTATGGAGCGATCAAAAAAACAGCTCCGTAAAAGAATCCGGATCGGATAAGCGGAGATATAAAATAGGAAAAACGCTTTGCATAGCAGGCGGCATTTCAGCAATAGTAGGTTTGGCAATTCCGCACCCCGTATTTTATGTCTTAATGTTTGTCGGTATTGCGGTATTATGTGTAGGCATACTGTTCAGATTCAAATATTTGCCTGCTATACGTGACTATTACTATGCATTTACCGAGAAAAGGATCATCATGCTGAATGGTAGTAAGGTCTACAGTATCTATTACGTAAATATTGTAAGTACGAATTTAAAACTTTCAGGCGGCAATAACTTCGGCAGTGTGAATTTTGAGGCGATCAAGTTTTTGTTTAACGACGAAAATGTGTATGAAGGCAGGTATCCTTTGGATATCGAAGATATAAAAGATCCCGCCAAAGTCAAGGATATGCTCGATGAATTGATAAGAAAAGAAAAGGAACCCATAAAACAAGGGAAGGCTGAATAGTATAATACCTAATAAGGCAGGTGATACAGCGTGTTTGGCAGGAAAAAGGACGAGGACTTGGACTACAGCGGCGAATACTATCAGGATAATAACTGCGATCAGAATTATCCTGAACAGGACATGAAATATTCTGATGAATATAAAGATAAACTGAAAGAAGTGTTCGGGCGTAACCTTATGGACGGCGAGCAGATACTCTGTGTCAGCGGCGGCGGTGATACCAATGCCAAGAATCCCTTTGAAAGTGATGGTAAAAAGAAAAAATACGATGCTTTCACTATTGCCAAATATGTATTTGTGATAATGTTCTGTTTGGTATTTCTGGGAGGAATTTTCGGCGGAAAAATATTTAAGGGCGCTGATATAGTTTTCGATATTATTACTGTGCTGTTTGTATTTCTTGGACCGATCTTTTTTATAGCTGTTGTTATATTGATAATGATATGGTATGCTAAAAAAGGTCAAAAGGGACTGAGTTATGCCATAACAGACAGAAGGGTGATCTGCTATGCATATAATCAATGGCAGGAGATACCTCTTCAGTGCATCACCAACACAAGTGTCAAAATGAAAAATGGCAACATAGGAAATATAAATATTACAGCCAGAAATGTCCCGAATATGGGAAACTATGTAAGATATATGGTACCGTGGATAGATGACCCCTATAGAGTGAAGTCTATGCTCGATGCAGCTATAGAAAATTGCAAGGCAAATCAATATTAAGTTTATATAAAAGGAAGTAAAGTTAAAATGGAAAAGATCTCAAACAATGACAAATCGCAGGTGCTTATTGACGCACTGCCTTATATCCAGAAGTATAATAATAAGATACTTGTTATCAAGTACGGCGGAAACGCTATGACCAATAAGGAACTGAAAGATGCCGTAATGACGGATATCGTGCTTCTTTCACTGGTCGGCGTAAAGGTCGTTCTTGTACACGGAGGCGGTCCCGAGATAAGCGATATGCTCAAGAAGCTCAATATCGAGAGCAGATTTGTCAACGGTCTCAGATATACCGACGATGCTACAGTTGATGTGGTAAAGATGGTCCTCTCAGGCAAGGTCAACAAGGAGCTGGTACAGCTTCTTGCACAGCATAAGGGCAGCGCAGTAGGTCTTTGCGGCATAGACGGCGAGATGCTCATGGCTGAGAAGAAAAAGACCGATGACGGTCAGGATCTGGGCTGGGTCGGCGAGATCACAAAGGTGAACACAAAGCCTATCACAGACGCTCTTGCAAACGGAAATATCCCTGTAATCGCTACAGTTGCCACCGACGAGGAGGGCAATACATACAATATCAACGCTGATACAGCCGCTGCAAGAATAGCTGCCGAGCTTGGTGCCGAGAATCTTATCCTTATGACTGATATAGCAGGTCTTCTCCGCGATAAAGACGACCCGACAACTCTTATCCCCGAGGTCAATGTCAGTGAAGTTCCTTTCCTCAAGAGACAGGGCATAATCTCAGGCGGTATGATACCAAAGATAGACTGCTGCGTGGAAGCTGTCAGACGAGGTGTCAGCAAGACCGTTATCATAGACGGAAGAGTGCCCCATTCTATACTCATTGAGATACTTTCCAACGAAGGAATCGGCACACAGTTTGTATAAGAATTATTCTTCTCGTAAAATAATTTACTTGTATACAAAAAATTTACTAATATTATTCGGGTAATGATTGATTTTGACTGCCATTCAGAGCTATAATAATAGTGTGTCTGAAAAAGTCCAAGGCAGTCTGCCCCAAGGAGGACTTTATGAATACTATAGATAAATTTAATTCGCACGTTATGCAGTCCTACGGACGCTACCCCCTCGTTATGGAGCAGGGCAGCGGCAGACGCTGTAAGGACGAGAACGGCACGGAATATATCGACTTCGGAAGCGGCATCGGTACTAATTCCCTCGGCTACTGCGATGAAAAATGGGCTGACGCTGTGTGCGCTCAGGTAAGAACATTACAGCACAGCTCCAATTACTACTATACAAAGGTACAGGCTGATTTTGCCGATAAACTTTGTAGTATTTCGGGATATGAATCAGTTTTCTTCTGTAACAGCGGCGCTGAGGCAAATGAGTGTGCAATAAAGGTGGCAAGGAAGTACAGCTTCGATAAATACGGCAAGGGAAGACATACCATAATCACCCTTGTTAATTCCTTCCATGGAAGAACGATAGCTACGCTCTCCGCAACAGGTCAGGATGTGTTCCATAATTACTTCTTTCCGTTCCTTGAAGGCTTTGTAAACGTTACCGCAAATGATATCGCAGATCTTAAAGAAAAGCTCGAAGATAAGACAGTATGTGCGGTAATGCTTGAGTACGTACAGGGAGAGGGCGGCGTTAATGCCCTCAATAAAGATTTTGTCGATGCAGTTTATGACCTATGCGCAGAAAAGGATATACTCGTTATAGCCGATGAGGTGCAGACAGGTGTGGGACGTACAGGTAAATTCCTTGCGGGAGACCACTTCGGCAGAAAAGCTGATGTTACTACACTTGCAAAGGGCATCGCAGGCGGTGTGCCTATGGGTGCCTGCCTCGTGAACAAGAAGTGCAGCGGAGTGCTTACAGCAGGCACTCACGGCTCTACCTTCGGCGGCAACCCCATTGCCTGTGCAGGTGGCCTTGCAGTACTCGACAGGATCGAAAGTGAAGGATTCCTCGATGAAGTCGGAAAAAAAGCGGAGTTTATAAAGAATGAACTCGGAAAATGCAGTGAAGTCGAAGCGGTGAGCGGTCTGGGATTGATGATCGGAATAACACTGAAGAATAAGGACGCTCACGACGTAGCACAGAAAGCTCTTGAAAGGGGGTTGCTTGTGCTGACTGCCAAAGAGAAGGTTAGACTTCTCCCTCCGCTTACAATTTCTTACGATGAACTAAAGGACGGACTGAAAATTCTGATAGAGATACTGGAGGAATGAGTATGGAGATACAAGTAACAGGTAAAAACGGAAAATATACTGTTGTAGATAAAAACGGCAAACTCCTGTATAATGTAAGGAAAAAAGGCTTCGGTGCTAAATTCAACCTCATGGACATAAATAACTATAATCTCTATACTCTGGTTCAGACAGGAAGCTCGAAAAGCCCGACCTTTACCATAATTCTCAATGATAATGTTTTCATGGTCATGCAGTGTACATCGCTGTATCTCGACCCTTCATTCAAGGTCAGACATAAGACTATGAATTTTGAGATCAACAGCAAGAACAGAAAGGATTTCGAGATAATCCTCGACGGAAAGAAAGTCGGGAGTATCCAGACCCTCGTAGCTGTTACAGGTGATCTGCAGTATCATGTCGAAATTGAAAATACCGCGTTCGATGACTATATACCGCTGTTCGCTGTTGCAATTGACAGAGCGTTCGGCGAGATGAACAAGTGACGCAAAGAAATGAAAGGATAGATATTTATAATGAAACACTTACTTAAAATGCTCGATCTCAGCACAGAGGAGATCATTGATATACTCAACCTTGCAGATCAGCTCAAGTATGAACTGAAGCACGGTATCCCACACCCACACCTCAAGGGAAAGACTCTCGGTATGATATTCCAGAAGGCTTCCACACGTACCCGTGTATCCTTTGAGACAGGTATGTATCAGCTTGGCGGATATCCGCTGTTCCTCTCGTCCAACGATCTCCAGATCGGACGCGGAGAGCCTGTTCAGGATACAGCAAGAGTTCTCTCACGCTACCTCGACGGCATCATGATCCGTACCTTCGAGCAGAAGGAAGTTGAGGATCTCGCTCAGTACGGCAGCATTCCGATAATCAACGGTCTTACAGACTTCTGCCACCCATGCCAGGTCCTTGCAGACCTTATGACTATCCGCGAGTTCAAGGGCAGCTTCAACGGTCTTAAAATGTGCTTTATCGGCGACGGAAACAATATGGCTAACTCCCTTATCGTTGGCTGCTTAAAGGTGGGTATGACCGTATCTATCGCTTGCCCTGACGACTACCAGCCTCCGAAGGAGATACTGGACTTCGCAAAGAGCTATGGCGACAAGTTCGAGATGACCAACTCGCCTATGCAGGCTGCAAAGAACGCAGACGTTCTCATCACAGACGTATGGGCTTCAATGGGACAGGAAGGCGAGGCTGAAAAGCGTAAGAAGGCTTTTGCAGGCTACCAGATAAACGACGACCTCATGGCTCAGGCACACGCAGACGCAATGGTTCTCCATTGTCTCCCTGCACACCGTGAGGAGGAGATCACAGAGAAGGTATTCGAGGCACACGCAAACGAGATATTTGAGGAAGCTGAGAACCGTCTCCACGCTCAGAAGGCAGTAATGGTCAAGCTCATGGCTTGATTAAGCTGTACAGTGAATGAGCTCACATAATTGATACATATTGCAGGGGCGGATATTATCCGCCCTTTGTTTTATATGGAACTGCGCATTAGTAAGTAGAATTGTAGGGGCGTTCTCACCTTTCGGTTCGGTCGGTGTTTCTGCGTTGCAGAGGTGTCCACTGGACACCCACACCGTTCCGCCGCCCGCGAATAACAACACAACAATGCCATTTGTAAAAATGGGCGTAAAAAAAGGCGGATAATATCCGCCCCTACACATTGTTTCATGATACAAAAAGGGCGTACAACTGTACGCCCTTGCAGCTTGTCAAAAAAGTTGATTTCAACTAATAACGGGATTCCAAAGGGACTGTGTTCCTTTGGCAGAGTCCAGAGGCAGCGCCTTTGGTAGGGTGTGGGGCAAAGCCCC
>CACZEJ010000013.1 GCA_902780115.1 Ruminococcus flavefaciens
GCGTACTGCGCGCAGAAGCGGTTTGGAAAGGGTTTGGTGTAGATGATGTCAAGGAGCTCCTCATTGCTGTGGCCCAGTTCCTTTCCGGTGATCTCATACACGGCCTTGGGCATGTTGCAGCGGATATAATCCGTGATGAGGCGTTTTCCAAGGTATCCTCCGCTGCCTTCGTCTCTACTATATACGTCCGAAGAACCTACCGGTCCTGTTCCGAGTCCTTCGCCTCGTCTATGTGCTCCATTACCGCCTGATGTGACGTTTTTGCGTCTGCCCTGCGGTCTGTTCTGATTAGGGTCCATATTTACCTCCGTGTGTTTTACTCTTTAGTGTGGAAAAATGCTCACACACATATATTTTACACATTTTCACATGGAATGTCAAGGAAAAAAGCAGATCAGAAATGAATTTTGTAAAAAAATAAGCACAGTGCCGCTGCCTTAGACAACACTGTGCGTTATATATTTTTATTGTTTTAAAAGAAGTTTGCGGAGCGCGATATTATCGAAAACATCTATAGTTTCGTCGCTGTTTATGTCTGCTGCTGAATGATCTGTGAGAGAAGCTGTGCCGAGAAGGTACTTCTGAAGCATTACAAGATCGGCTGCGTTAAGACTTCCGTCGGAATTGACATCTCCGAGTATCTGTTTCACTTCCTCGGGAATAGTCGGTTCGAGCACGAATTTCTGCGTGTTTGCACCTGTTAAAGCTCCCATGCCGAGATCTTCTGTATTCAGCTCTATGCAATTGTCGGCATTTAGTATAGAGTAGGAGCCGTCCCTGTTGCAGATGATGTGGAAGCTCTGTTGTTCCGAGCCTGTGAACTCAGAGAGTGAAAGCTCATTATTACCGACAGTAAGAGCTTTTCCTGCGATATTTCTTATTGAATAGCTGCCGTCGTCAAGCTTTGTAAAGCTCCAGATATTATCGTTGAGGCTGCTGCTGTTCTGTGTGAGCTGACCATTGCGGCTGCTTATGAACTGACCGCTGTCAGTGCATCGTACAGTATAGTTACCGTCGCTTACAGATGAGTGAACGGGAGTGATGCTCCATATCTGACAGCCGCCCTCCCAGTAATTCCACTGATTAACATTGCCGCCGTTTTCCTTTGACCATTCGTAAACATCAAGTCCGCCTGTATCCTTTGAGCATTTGGATACTATGCCGTACTCAGTGCCGAATTTCTTTAGCTTAAACAGCTGGTTGTCTGCGCCTGTGTACTGCTGAAGCTCCACATTCACGCCGTCTTCAGCGGAATCCTTAGCAACTGCAATACACTTGGACTCGTCGCCAATGGAAACAATGCGGAAATACTCCTCATCAACAGATATAAAGCGCCACTGCTGAGCCCAGCTGCCGTTGCGCTCCCACTGCTGGATATTCGTACCGATATCCAGTTTGCCGTTTGGCAAGTCAATAGCCATGCCGCTGTTGTGGTTTATGATATAATAAGGTACACCGCTGAGAAGCTCGGTTCCGCTGAGATATGCAGCCTTGCTGCTTCCTGAGACAGTATCGGCTTTGTTTATAAGCTGAGAGCTTTTGTCTGTGAAGTCGGCTGTACCTGAACGTTCGCTGCCGCTGAACTGTTTTGTCTGAGCTCCCCATATAGTCTGGTTGTTGCTGCCGACTGCTGTGAAGGACATGACCTTCTTACCGTTTTCGTCCTTGGCTGCGAGGAAATATCCGTAGTAAGCCTGACTGCCGATGATTATTTCAGCTTCGGCGTTGTCCTTGGCCTGTGACCATTTGCCCGTGACGCTGCCGCTGATAGTACCGTCCTCATTGAGCTTTATGGTACTGTAGTTTATTATCTTTCCGTCTGTGGAGTTCCCGTGGTTAATGAACTCGTATTCGCCGACGATATCGGATTCGTTGTAGCCGTTTGCAGAGATATCATCTCCCGAATACTCATAGGGAGCAACTACAGGCCAGCCCTGTGAATTGAAATACATGGAATGTACGCGGACTTCGTGGTATTCTGCACCGTCATCAAAGCGTGTATGGTAGAACAGATACCACTTGCCGTCGTCGTCGCGGAGGACTGAGTTATGTCCGCAAGCCATATAAGCCTTGCTGAGAGAGCTGAATTTATAGTTGCCCATGACTTTCAGACCTGTGGAATCAAGATTGGGATTTGTGGGGAGAACAGCCTGTCTGCCTGCGGGGTCGGTAAACGGACCGAGGGGCGATGCTGAGCGGAATACTCGCATATTATAACCGCCCGTGGAGGTCAGTCCGCCGAATGTTACCCATAAATAATAGTAGCCCGTGTCGGCGTTGTACTCGATGAAAGGACCTTCACCTGATTTTCCGTAGCCGCCCGATATCTTTGTGCCGAAGTAGCTGTCCACCATTCTTCCGTCGGAGGTCGTACCTGTTTTTGGGTGTATGCACTGACCTGTCTTAGGGTCTATCTCAAGTGAGAATATACCTCCTGACCATGAACCGTAGCACATATACATCTTGCCGTTTGTATCAAAGTAGATAGTTGGGTCGATAGCGTTAGGGAAGAGCTTGTTGTTGAAGTTGTTATTGCTGAACCAGCTGTTGTTGAACGTTACCTGACCTGCGGCTATGAGCTCGTCAACGTTAGTGGAGGTGTATTTTCGGTTGACATTTTTGGTGTTGCTTTTTGCATAGCTGTCGTTATTGGTGAAGCCCGAGTATATCAGGGTATTTGCAAATGTATACGGTCCCTCGACATTTTTTGAGACTGCATATGCGATGACCGAGCGCATATAGGTCGAGGAGGTACAGAAGTACATGAGGTACGCGCCCTTGGTGCCGTCTGAGTTTATGTAATCAGCGTCCCAGACCACATCAGGAGCCCATACAGCAAAGCCGCCTACGCAGTCTTCAAGGTCTTCGCCAGCCCATGCGAAGGCTTTTTTCAGGTTTTGCGAGAGGTTGCCGAACTCCACATTGTTCGTGGTGGCATATCCGTTGGAAAAGCGCTTCCAGTTTTGCAGGTCGTTGGATTTTGCGGCTTCAATATGAGAGCCGAAGACATAGTATGTGTCATTTGTCTTTATTATTGACGGATCGTGTACCGATACACGGTCTGCGGCAGCTGCCGAAATGCCTGTAACAGCCGATAGCATCATGCAGCCTGACAAAACAGCAGCAATTAGCTTGTTTGTTTTCATTTTAATATCCTCCGATACAAGTTTGTTGATAGTATTATAGCTTTTTTTGTTGATTTTGTCAATGAAACGTAGGTGTACAAAAATATTTTAGATATGTATAATAATATTTGATAGTGTATGTGTTTTTATAGTACCAGAAATAGTGTCCTTCCTTTAATTAAATTTATGAAAACATACGATTTTTTTGCCGAACTATTTGCATCAGTGTCAAACTGTGCTATAATTTATATGTATTCATGAATATTTAAACCGAAAAGGTAAACGGTGCCTCTGTCGCATACGCGATGCAAGAGGTCAAAAGGGAAGCAGGTGCAAATCCTGCACGATCTCGTCACTGTATTGGAGCAGCATTCTTCCGTGCTCTGAAGAGCAGCCACTGAGAATATCGGGAAGGCGGAATAATGTGCTATTGCTCCTGAGTCAGGAAACCTGCCGTTTATCGGTACAGAGCTGTTATGCTCAGATCACGAGGCATTGATCGTACCATTTGCTCGCTGTTTACAGGAGCTTTTGTTGTCATGCCTTCTGCTTTGTAGGAGGTATTTTTTATGTACGATCACTGTTCTTCTATTGATGACAGGAGGAAATCAAAATGAAAAGAATGATCGCTGCTGTTTCAGCACTCACACTTACTGCTGCTTGTTTTGTTTCATGCGGAAGTGAGAAGAAGGAAGAAAATACCGAAAAGTCTACCGAGGCAGTAACAACAGAAGCTGCTGCAACCGAGGAGCTGACTACCGAGGCTGAGACAACCACTGAGGCTGAAGAGGAAGATGATGAGGAGAACTACGACACAGGTGATGCTTCTCTCGACAATATCCGTAATCAGGACGAAATAGGCGATAATGAGCTTCTTGTTATAAGCTTTGGTACAAGCTTCAACGACAGCCGCCGCCTTACAATAGGAGCTATCGAGAACGCTCTCGAAAAGGCTTTCCCTGAGTATTCGGTACGCCGTGGTTTTACTGCTAATATCGTTATTGACCACGTTGAAAAGCGTGACGGCA
Source organism: Ruminococcus flavefaciens (assembly GCA_902780115.1). Taxonomy (GTDB): domain Bacteria; phylum Bacillota; class Clostridia; order Oscillospirales; family Ruminococcaceae; genus Ruminococcus; species Ruminococcus flavefaciens_Y. The sequence goes on from CACZEJ010000013.1 coordinate 4,154, forward strand.
TCAAGATCGACGATATCGAAGATGCACTCAAGAGAGCTGTTGATAATGGCGTAAAGAACCTTGTGATCCAGCCGACTCACCTTATGAACGGTCTTGAATATGAGGAACTCACAGATAAGATCGCAGAATATTCAGATGCATTTGAGAAGGTAGCTATCGGCGAGCCTCTCCTTACGAGCGATGACGATTTCGCTGCTGTAGAAAAGGCAATAACCGACTGGACTAAGGAGTACGATGACGGTGAGACTGCTATCTGCTTCATGGGTCATGGTACAGAGGCTGATTCAAATGCTGTTTACCAGAAGATGCAGGATCTTCTCACAAAGGACGGCTTTGCAAATTACTATGTAGGTACTGTTGAAGCTGAACCTTCTGTTGAAGATGTACTCGAAAAGGTAAAGGCAGGCAGCTACAAGAAGGTAGTCCTTGAGCCTCTCATGGTCGTTGCAGGCGATCACGCTAACAACGATATGGCCGGTGACGAAGAGGATTCATGGAAGTCGATATTTGAAGCAGAGGGCTATGAAGTAAAGTGCCTGCTGAGAGGTCTTGGTGAAAACGAAGATATCCAGAAGCTTTACGTTGAACACGCTCAGAAGGCTATAGATTCAATTAAATAATATCAGAGCAGTCGGCATTATGTCGGCTGCTTCTTTAAAAGGAGATAATTATGAAAAAAACTGTTCTTATATCTGCTTTACTGCTGTCGGCTTCTGTATTTTGCTCATGCTCCGATAATGCAGCTCCCGAGACAAAGCAGGTCGAGACTACTACTGAGATCGTTACAACTACAGAAGTTGAAACTACTGCGGAAGTGACTACCGAGCAGGTAACAGCTCCGCAGCAGGAAGTAGGCTATGATGGGATGAAGGCTTTATCTGCTGATTCCGTAAAAGAGGGCGAGTACGATATAAATGTTGATTCAAGCTCGTCCATGTTCAAGGTAACAGCCTGCAAGCTAACAGTCAAGGACGGTAAGATGACCGCTAAAATGACTATGAGCGGCAGCGGCTACGAGTATCTTTTCATGGGCACAGGCGAAGAGGCTGAAAAGGCTGACGAAGCTGACTATATCCCTGCTGAGGAAAGCGGCGATGTTGTTGAGTTCACTGTACCTGTTGAGGCTCTTGACAAGGAGATAGACTGTGCAGCTTTCAGCAAGCGCAAGGAACAGTGGTACGACCGAAAGCTGGTTTTCCGTGCTGATTCGCTTCCTGTTGAAGCTCTTGGCGACGGCGCGATAACGACTTTGGAGTCGCTTTCATTAGCTGACGGCGAGTACAAGGTAGATGTAAAGCTTGACGGCGGCTCGGGCAAGGCAAGCGTACAGTCTCCTGCAAAGCTCACTGTAAAGGACGGCAAGGCATCTGCCGAGATCATATGGAGCAGCAATAAGTATGACTATATGATAGTCGGTGAAGAGAAGATACTGCCTACAACTACAGAGGAATTCTCAGTATTTGATATCCCTGTTTCGGGCTTTGACTATAAAATGGCTGTTAAAGCCGATACTACCGCAATGAGCACTCCTCATGAGATAGAGTATACACTTTTCTTCGACTCTGAAAGTATAAAGAAGTGATATGGTAAAGCGTATTTTTATTACAGCTTCAGCTGTTCTGATGCTGTTCGGCTGTTCGGCAAAGAGCGGCGGCAGTTCGGAAAAAGCTGCTTCACAGGGCAGACAGCTGGAGCTGAAGTATGCTAAGCAGTTTTCGGCGGAATATCTTGACAATGGCTGCACAAGGATATCAATAAATGATGATGATTACCTTGTAGTCCCCGAAAATGCAGATGTTCCTGCGGACACTTCTGGGGATATCATTATAAAGCAGCCCGTACTGAATGTGTATAACGCTGCGTCATCGGCTATGGATCTCATTGACGGCGCAGGGGCGTTCGACCATGTCTCTATGACATCGACAAAGTACGATGACTGGAGCCTTCCTGCTGTGAGAAATGCTATGGACAGCGGAGCGCTGACCTACGTAGGCAAGTACAGTAAGCTGGAAGCTCTCGGCGTACCTGTCCTTGTGGAACGTTCAAGCTATGAGAGCGACCCTCTCGGACGTATGGAATGGATCAAGCTGTATGGCATTATTTTCGGCTGTGAGGAGCAGACCGAGAAGTTTTTTGACGAAAAAACAAAACAGCTCGAAAGCATTCTCCTTGATGAAAAAAGCGGTAAAACAGCAGCATTTTTCTATATCAATTCTTCAGGCGGAGTTGTGGTGCGAAAGCCTGCCGATTATGTTCCCGAGATGATTCGCATGGCGGGGGGAGAGTACATTTTCACAGCCGATGATCTGAATACCGATGAGAACTCGCTTTCGACCATGACTGTACAGCCTGAGTCTTTCTATGAAAAAGCATGGGACGCTGATGTGCTGATATACAACAGCACGATAGCAGGTGAGGTATCTACTGTTGACGAGCTGCTCGAAAAGTTTCCGCTGCTCAGTGACTTTTCAGCTGTTAAGAGCGGCGAGGTGTGGTGTACCGAGAAGAATATGTTCCAGCAGACAACGGGAGCTGCGGACATGATAGCGGAGCTGCACAGTATTTTTACAGGTGAAGCAAAATCAAAGATGAATTTCATTTACCGTCTGGAGGATAAATGATGAAAGCTCGTAAACTTCGATTTATCGGCGGATATACAGCACTTATTCTTCTGCTTATCGGACTTGCTCTGCTCAATATATGTGCAGGCAGTGCCGATATCGCACCGTCACGCCTGATAAGCGCACTGAGGGATCCCGATTCCGACAAGGTAGCTTACAATATCATAACAGGTCTCAGACTGCCGCGTACTGCTGCCGCAGTCATACTTGGCGGAGCACTGGCGGTCTCGGGTTTCCTGCTTCAGAATTTCTTTGCAAACCCTATCGCGGGACCGTATATACTCGGCGTTTCATCGGGAGCAAAGCTTGTTGTAGCACTTCTCCTGGTGTACTCACTGGCTCACGGTTTTGCTCCGAACTCCTTTGCGATGGTCGCGGCAGCTTTTGCAGGTGCAATGATATCTATGAGCTTCATTCTCCTCATTTCCGCTAAAGTAAGGCGTATGTCAGTCCTTATTGTCTGCGGCGTGATGATAGGTTACATCTGTTCGGCTGTAACGGATTTTGTTGTGAATTTTTCTGACGATTCAAACATCGTCAATCTTCATAACTGGTCTATGGGAAGTTTTTCGGGAATAGGCAGAAGCGACGTGATAACCGCTGCTCTGATAGTTTTTCCTGCTTGTATATGCGCGTTCATGCTTTCAAAACCGATGAATGCCTATCAGCTCGGTGAGCAGTATGCAGCAAACTCAGGGGTGCATATAAAGGCGTTCCGTGCGGCACTTATCCTGCTTTCAAGTGTGCTTTCAGCCTGTGTTACGGCTTTTGCGGGCCCCGTTTCCTTTGTGGGAGTTGCTGTTCCGCACATAGTAAAAAGCATTTTCAGGACTGCCAGACCCATATACATTATCCCTGCCTGTTTCCTCGGAGGGGCAGTGTTCTGTCTGCTGTGCGACTTCATCACGAGGACGGTATTTGCTCCGACCGAACTGAGTATAAGCACAGTAACTTCCGTATTCGGAGCGCCGATCGTTATTTATATCCTTATGCACAGAGAGAGGAGAGCTAAAAATGAGTGAAGCTGTACTTCGCGCAGAGAAGCTTTCTGTAGGATACGGTAAAAAAGTGATAATCAGCGGTGTGGAGCTCACTGCCGAATGCGGAAAGATACTCACTATAATAGGGCCTAACGGAGCAGGAAAATCAACGATACTGAAGACCATATGCCGTCAGCTCGAACCCCTCGGCGGAACTGTCTTCATCGGAAAGGAAAAGATGGGAGAACTGAGCGGAAATGCACTTGCGAGGACTGTCTCAGTGCTGCTCACGAACCGTGTAAAGACCGAATATATGCGCTGCATTGACGTTGTTGAGATGGGAAGATATCCATACACGGGAAGTCTTGGCATACTTTCCGATGAGGATAGGGCGAAAGTGCGTGATGCCATGAAGCTGGTGGATATCGAGATGCTTGCTGACAGGGAATTTGACAGGATAAGCGATGGTCAGCGTCAGCGTGTTCTGCTGGCAGGCGCAATATGCCGCGAACCCGAGGTGCTAATACTTGATGAGCCGACGACATTTCTCGATGTCAAATACAAGCTGGAGCTCATGAGCATACTGAAAAAGCTTGCCTCTGAGCGTAATACCGCTATTATCCTCTCCCTCCATGAACTTGACCTCGCACAGCGCGTGTCAGACAGGATAATATGTGTCAGAGGTGAAAAACTTGACCGCACAGGTACTCCCGAAGAAATTTTTTCGGGAGACTACATAAGCGGTCTTTACGGAGTATCTGCGGGAAGCTTCTGTGAGAGCTTCGGAACGCCCGAGCTTGAACGCTGTGAGGGAGAGCCCGAGGTGTTCGTAATTGGCGGCGGAGGAAGCGGCATAGATGTTTATCGTTCACTTCAGCGCAGGGGAGTGCCGTTTGCGGCAGGCGTTATCCATGAAAACGATATAGAGTTCCCTGTAGCCCATGCATTAGCTTCAAAGCTCATCACTGAAAAGCCGTTTGAAACTGTTACGCAGGAGAGCTTTGACAGTGCTCTTGCTGTCATGAAAAAATGCAGGACTGTCATATGCAGTGTCAGCAGATTCGGTGCAGCCAACGAGTACTGCCGCAGACTTCGTGACGAAGCCGAGCAGCTCGGTATATTGACAAAGGAGCTAAAAAATGAGCGATAAAGAAATGCTAACTAAAAAAACAGTGGTGCTGCCGCTTACACTGCTTTGCTGTCTGCTGTGGGGAAGTGCTTTTCCGTGTATAAAGCTGGGATACAGGTTCTCGGACATTGCTGCCGATAATACTTTTTCGCAGATACTGTATGCAGGCATGAGGTTTACTCTTGCAGGCGTTCTCGCGCTTATCATCGGCAGTATCGTCGAAAAAAAGCCGCTGCTCCCAAGGGTGGAGGCTTTCCCTAAAATTGCGCTTTTATCGCTATTTCAGACGATCTTGCAGTATACCTTCTTTTATATAGGTCTTGCCCGCAGTACGGGAATGAAAAGCTCGGTCATCACTGCATCAAATGTGTTCCTTTCCATTATAGTATCAGCGCTGGTGTTCAGAACAGAGAAGCTTACCCTTCGCAAGATGCTTGGGTGTGCGGTAGGCTTTTCGGGAGTTATCCTCATCAATATCAGCGGAATAGGCGGCAGTTTCAATTTGACAGGTGAAGGCTTTGTATTCTTTTCGGCACTGTCGTATGCCTTTTCAGCAGCACTTATAAAGCGCTTTTCGCGGACAGAAGACCCTGTTCTGCTGAGCGGCTGGCAGTTCATTTTCGGAGGCATTTTCATGATGCTTTTAGGCTTCGGAGCAGGCGGAAGAGTGATGAAATTCAATGCTTCGGGAAGCCTCATGCTTGTTTATCTTGCCGTTGTTTCAGCAGCAGCTTTTTCCATATGGGGAACGCTTCTGAAGCACAATCCTGTTTCGATTATATCGGTATTCGGCTTTATGAATCCTGTTTTTGGTGTTATACTTTCATTTTTGCTGCTTTCGGAAAGAAGCTCGGCAGGACCGCTCAGAGTGGCATTTGCTCTTGTCCTTGTAACAGCCGGGATAATAATCGTCAATCTCCCAAACCAAAACCGATCAGCTGAAAAACAACGTATTTAAGACTATTTTAAGATTGATTTAAGGTACATCGCTTATAATATGCATGATGAAAGATTTGGGGGGATATTGATGAAGAATTTTCTGAAATTCCTTAGTGTCAGCATTGTGCTGATGTCACTTGCATCATGTGGTACTGAGCAGATCATCGTTCCTGATGATGATGAGCCAAAAAGCGGAAGAGTAATTTATGTGTCTCCTGCTGATGCAAAGGCAGATGCAGGTACTTCTTTTTCTGCGGCTTCTACCCTTAAAAAGTGAACAGCGAAAAAAATAAAGGCAGTTTCTACTGCCTTTATTTTTGTATGGAAAAAGCAGCATAGGCTGCTTTTTTATTTTGTTTCCTTACGGATAACAGTACCTTTTGGGAATGTCAGTTCAGAGGGGAAGGAGAACTTCATCATTGCATGATTTGCAGTTTCAATCTCCTCACCGTTTTCGTCGTACAGATGCTCCAGAGCCATTTCAACAGGTCTCTGTGAAGGTGCAAGCAGCTCAACAGTATCACCTGCGAAGAACTTATTCCTCTGGGTGCAGTATACAGTGCCGTTTTCGCATCTTTCAACAACTGCCACAACGTCGTAATTGCGGATATATCCGCTGTTTTCGTAATACTGTGATTCCTCGGGAGTGCCGAAGAAGAATCCGTTGCAGTATTTGCGGTGGCTTACTTTGTAAACCTCATCGCGTATCCAGTCGGGGAGAACGAAGTTGTCAGGATCTTTGTAGTAGTGATCCACAGCCATTCGGTATGCATTGGTAACAACTGTTACGTAATATGCCGATTTTGCTCTGCCCTCGATCTTCAGGCTTGTAACGCCTGCCTGTGCAAGCTTGTCGATGTGCTCGATCATGCACATATCCTTTGAGTTGAGAATATATGTACCCTTTTCGTCCTCAAAAACAGGGAAGAATTCGTTGGGACGCTTTTCCTCGACAAGGTGATATCCCCAGCGGCATGGCTGCGCACATTCTCCGCGGTTAGCATCGCGGTTCACGAGGTACTGTGAAAGCAGGCATCTTCCTGAAAAAGAAACGCACATAGCTCCGTGGACAAAAGTTTCGATATCGAGATCAGGACTTGTTTTAGCCCTGATCTCTGCGATTTCATCAAGTGAGAGTTCTCTTGCGAGAACTACTCTTTTTGCACCCATATTGTACAGCTCACGGGCTGTAACGTAGTTCACGATACCTGTCTGAGTTGAGATGTGTATCTCCATATCGGGAGCATACTTCTTTATCAGCATCAGAAGTCCGATATCTGCAACTATAAGCGCATCGACCTTTGCTTCGACAGCTTCATTTACAAAACGCTCAAAGAACTGTATCTCGTTGTTTCGTGGAAGTGTATTGCAGGTAAGGTATACCTTTACACTTTTTTCGTGTGCAGTCTGAACAGCTTTGCAAAGCTGTTCAAATTCAAAATTGAGCGGCGATGAACGCATACCGAACTGCTTGCGGCCGAGGTATACCGCATCAGCGCCGTAGTCTACGGCGGCTGTAAAGCGTTCCTCATCGCCTGCGGGAGCAAGTACTTCAAGTTTATTCATAGTTTTCCTCCGCTGCGGCAGCAGCTGCTGCTTCTTCAGCAGCTATACGCGCTGCTTCCTGTTCTTCCCATGCTGCTTCATTAGCCTTGACTTTAGCGTCATTCTGGAGATGCTCATCGTAGGTCTTAGCGAAGACTGTATCTCCTGTATAGATATTAGCAACAAAGTAGTAGTCCTCTGTCGGCATCTTTTCAAGAACTGCGTCGATAGCCTCAAGACCGGGGCTGCAAATAGCTCCCGGAGGGAGACCCTGTCCGATATAGGTATCGTATGCGTTGAGCATTTCAGTGTTAGGAACTTCAAGATGAGGCTTGATAACGAATTTTGCATAGTTCGATGTCGGGTCTGACTGGAGCTTTCCGACTGTTTCTCCCTCTGGGTGTTCAAGTCGGTTCCAGAATACACCTGCAACGTGGTTCATGTCTGCACGGTTAGGAGCTTCCATCTGAACTATCGAAGCCATTATTATGATCTGATCCATTGAATAGTTGAGTGACTTGATACGTTCAAGTCTTTCGTCGGTCATCTTCTGATTGAAGTTGAAGTATATCTTCTGGCAGACCTGCTCAGGATTCATATCCTTAGTGAAGGTATAGGTATCAGGGAACAGATAGCCTTCCATACGTGCATCAGCGAATCTGAGAGCATTAGGTTCCTTTGGAAGGTATTCCTCAAATCTGTAGCCGAATCCTCCTGCGTTGAAGTTGAAGATGAAGTCATCTGCGCTGCATACTCCGTTTTCTTCGAGGAGCTGAGCTGCGTCATATATCGTCTTGCCTTCAACAAAAGTGATGGTAACTTCTTCCTTCTTTTCTTCTTCCTCAACATTCGTGAGCTTGTTTATGATAGTTTCATATGCCATGCTCGGGCTTACAAAGTGTTCTCCTGCGATGTACTGATCGGGAGTTTTTCTGAATCTTGAGAAGAACTGGAAGCATTTCGGCGAGCTGATGATTCCTTCCTCGTAAAGGAGCTGTGAGATATCTTCTGTTGATGCTCCTTCGGGGACTATTATGAGCTTTGATGTATCCGATTTGCCGATACCGAACATATCGCGTCCGAAGGCGATTATTACCAGTGAAAGACAGATAGATACTGCAAAGATGAATACTGTCAGGATAAGAACACCGGGGAGTCGGCTCCTTTTCTTCTTCTTTTTCTTATGATGGGGATTATTGTGCATCTGAGCAGCCGCACCTCTTGTCAGAACAGGAGGATCGTCTTCCTGCTGATGCTGGACAGGTCTACGGAACTCGGCGCTGCTGCGCACAGGTTCGGCGGACTCATTATCAGCTGCATGAGAGATGACCTTTCTCTGAGGCGCTTCATGTGAAGGAGCGCTGCGGACAGGTTCGCTGATAGCCTCCGCTGTTTCTTCTATTGGTCGGTCTGCTGTTTCAGCAGGCTCTTCCGCTTGTTTTTCTGACTCTGCTTCAGAATTATTTTTGGCATTATCGAGTTGTTTGAGTATATCATTGATAACATCGTCATTGTTTTTGTTATCAGCCATTGCAGAGCACCGTCCTTTCTTCCGTTACTATGAGATCGACTGTCAGATCATGCTTCATGAGCGGGAGCTGATCCACGATGATCTCTTCATATGCAAGGGCAATAGTGTACATTTCGGGATACTGCGATATGAATGCGTCGTAGTATCCTCCGCCGTAGCCAAGTCTGCCGCCCTCCTCGGTGAATGCGAGACCCGGGATAATGCATACGGTCTTGTCCGTGATGACAGGCTGGGGGAGCGCGATATCAGGCTCGGGTATGCGGTACATTCCCTCATGGAGGTCAGCGACCGATCCGATGAGGTGGAACGACATTGAGCGCTCGGCACCGCATTTGGGCAGAGCTACTTTTTTGCCCATTTCAATAAGCTTGTCTATGAGCAGGTATGTATCCACCTCTGAACCGAACGAGGCATAGAGGAGGATATTGTCCGCTTCTGTGATCTTTTCTTCTTCGAGAAGTCTCTCGGTTATATCGAGGTCTTTGGATACCTTATCCTTGATCTCTGCGCGAAGATGTGAGAATTCTTTTCGTAGTTCTTTTTTTATTTCCATATCAGTCACATAAAATAGCGTTGCGCTGTCGTCGGCTTTCTTCCTTTGAATGAACTTTTTCAACGAGCTTGAGTCCGAAATCAACGGCAACTCCTGCGCCGCGGGCGGTGATGAATATGCCGTCCTCAGCAACGCCGCTGTTTCCGATATTTGCGCCCTCAAGCTGAGTTTCAAAGCCCTCATAGCATACAGCGGTCTTTCCGCGGAGAAGTCCTTTATGTCCCAGTATAGACGGAGCAGCGCAAATTGCTCCGATAAACTTGTTGTTTGCTGCACAGTAATCTATTGCTGCTTGAACGTATTCGGATTTTTCGAGGTTGAGAGTTCCGGGCATACCGCCGGGGAGCACTATCATCTCCAGCTCATCTGTGAGCGGAGCTTCCTGTGCGATCGTATCAGTAACAACGGGGATACCGTGTGAGCCTACGATGATATTGTCGCCGACACCAACGGTCACGACTTTTTTTTCGGCTCTTCTGAGCAGATCAATAGGAGCGATAGCTTCGGTTTCTTCAAATCCGTTTGCAAGAAAGACATAGATCATGTTCTTTTTCCTTTCATTTAAAAGTTAAAGTGTATTTTTTGAGGAGAAAGGCAGGGTGGTACGACTGCTTGGCTTTGCGCAGTCCTTCGATGCCCAGATCCTCCTCACGGTTGATATATTTATATTCAGCAGCTGCGGATCTGGCAAAGCAGTTGTTGATGCCTGCGTAGATGCCGCTGAACTGCGTATCAGCTTTTTCTATGTGGACACAAAAAGTGTCGTTGTTAAGTCTGTCGCCTATAGTGAACGCAGCGAGCTTTCCGTCAATACGTATCACTCCGCCTTGCAGACCGAGTTCCGCGAAGTAGTTGAAGTAGGTGTTTATTGCGAACTGCTCCGCCATATACGAGTGATCCGAATGAGCCTTGCTGTTGTACTCAACAGCACTGAACGTGATGCAGTCGTCAAAGTCTTTTTCGGTGAGAGGAGCGTATTTGGCACCGAGCTCATTGAACCTTGCGAGGTGATTGCGCTTGCCGTGATACTTCCTGCCTGCAAGACCTATAAGGTCGGAGGCGTTGTAAATATAGTCCCAGTCGCCGTCATCGGTATCGACTGTGAAGCGCTGGGGATAAAGCTCGTTCATCATTTTTAAAGTAGTATCAGTGACACCCATGATCTTCAGAGACTTGCCGCGGGAATACGCATAGGACATCATCTCGCCGATGACCTCCCTGAGATCGCCTTTGCCTGACGGAAAGAAAAAACGCGGCGTACCGTCTTCGGAACGAAAGGCACAGCAGATGTAGAAATCCTTGTAGAAGGCTATCTGTGAATCCCCGAGCCTTCGCCATGCCATATTGTTTGAGAAATTGTACTCACAGCCCATGAACTGGGAATATTCAAGTGCAGCGGTAATACGCTTCTTGTCTTTTATATCAATATCTCTGAATTCAAGCATTTAATTTATTTCACGCTTTCATTGAGGAAAAATTCTTTTTTACTTCTTCAATTTTACCGCAGGTCATCTTGCCCTCGGGACATTTTCCCTCAGCAACACATGACGGACCTGCATGAGCGAATATATGCGGAGCGACTTCAAGACATTGTTTCAGCATCTCGTTGGCAACAGCTCTTATCTCCCACTGTGCGCGGTTACAGCAGCGATGACGGAAGAAATTGAACAATGAACGGACATTCATGGTAACAACTATCTTTGTTTCGCAGGCGTTTGGGAGTATGAAGCGAGCATCTTCATTGGCAAGCTTGGAAGCCTTTGAGCGGGCAGTCTTTTCATCGAGCCCCTGTGCAATAAATTCTGCGGTATGCTTTTCGGTAAGGATATCGGCAAGCTTCTCGTAACTCTTTGTGATCTCGCCGATCACTCTGTCGTACTCCGATTTAGCCTCGGGGATATCCGCGATAGATGGGGGAGTGATGAAATCGAAGCCGTTTTCGTTTACATAGCGCTGGCTTTTCTGAGAATATGATGCGATACGGTGTCTTACAAGCTGATGAGAGCAGGCTCTTGATATTCCCTCGATGCCGAAAGTGAATGAAACGTGCTCGACAACGCTTTCATGACCTATTGAAATTATCATGTCAATAAAGCTTGTGATCTTTTCTTCTGTCAGTCCGTCGCGCAGAGATTCGATATCGCTGCTCGAATAGCAAAGTTTTGCAGCAGTTGCGATAAGCTTTTCAGGCTCGGGGGTATATGATAAAAGTTCGACTTTCATACCTGACACCTTCCTTATTTATAATAATACACATACATCTATTGTATCATTTATCTGCGGCTAAGTCAAGGAAATGAGCAAAAAAATAATTTGAGTAATATGTTTAATTTTTATATTTGGTGATAAAATGAAAAAAATTTCGCTTTAACTATGGACAAATCCAAAAAAGTGTTGTATAATAGAACAGTATCTGGAATCTACAATTATATCGGAGGAATTTACAGATGAATAAGTTTAATAAGTTTGCTGCAGCTGCTGCGGCTTTTGCTCTGGCTGCTGCTTCAACAGGTTGCAGCGCTCCTGAGGCTATTACATTTGGTAAGGGCTCACAGACTGCTCTTACAATAGATGGTTACGAAGTGCCTGCTGGTGTATTTATTTATAATGAGCTTTATGCATATAATACAGCTTCATATCAGGTGTACACCGAGAACGGCGGCAAAGAGCCTTCTGTTGAAGACGTGAAGAATGCAACTATCGAATCAATGGACGCTACAGACTGGATACAGGATAAGGCTACACAGGCCTGCAAGGATTTCGTAGCTAATGAAAAGGAATTCGAGAAGATCGGCGGTCAGCTTACAGATGATGAGCTTGCCGAGATAAAGGAGATGCTCGCAGCAAACGGTTCGAGCGCTATGTTCTCTGAAAACGGCGTTGGAGAGGAATCTCTCAGAAAGGTCATCGAGAACAACTACAAGCAGACACATATCTTTGAGCATTACTACGGTCTCGGTTCGGAAAAAGGCTGTACTGAGGACGAGCTCAAGGAGTACTATCAGGACAAGACTGCAAGAATCAAGTATTTCTCAATAAGTCTGGTCGATGACGAAGGCGAGAAGTTCGATGCAGATGAAACACGCCGTATCAATAATATGATCGACGATTACATCAAGGAAATCAATGCTGAAAAGACCAATGAGGCTAAGCTCAAGAAGATCGACGAGTGTGAGGAAGACTACAACAGCTACGTTGAAAAGCGTACTGCTGAGGCAGCTGCAAAGGCTGCTGAGGAAGCAGGCGAGACAACAACTTCTACCACCACTACGACCACAACTACCACAACAGGTGAGAAGGGTGCAACTACCACCACAACGACCGCTGATCCTCACGCAAATGAGGTAACTATAACAAAGTATTCGACTACAACAGCCGATGACAGTTCTTCAAACAATGCTACAACGACAACTTTGTCAGCAGAGCAGGAAAAAACTCAGAAGGCTCAGCAGGATTACAATGATTACCTTTTCAACAAGATCGCACTTTATAAAGCTGAAAAGTATGAGTATGACGAGAATACAGTTTATATCGTAATAAAGGCTGATATCAAGGAGCGTATGACTTCCGAGGATCTCTGGAACGACACTACGATAGATTCTCTCCTCAGCGAGCGCTACTATTCAGACTTTGAGGATATGATGAAGGAGATCGTCAAGGGTTATGACATCAAGAAGAACTCCACAGCATACAGAAAGTATTCACCATTCAAGTTAAAGCTTGATATTCAGTAAAAAATCAAGGCTGCCGTAAAGGCAGCCTTTCATTTTGTCAAAAAAGTCTGGATTAACTAAAAACGGGATTCCAAAGGGACTTTGTTCCTTTGGTCAGGTCAAGGGCTGACAGCCCTTGCGGGGGGCGGGGCAGCGTCCCGCATATCGTCAGGCGCATCGCAAGAGAAGGCGTCCCCTAATGAAATTGAGATTATGACAGATAGAAGGCTGCCGTAAAGGCAGCCTTTTTTATACGTTGTTTTTTCTTATCTGAAGTCTAACATCATCGCCTTTGAATTCAAGGCATGAATACATAGAGACTATTCTTGATACAACTCGTTTGTCGTAGCGTCTTGCGATGCCTGCAAAATCAAGATTTGTGCTAATTATCGACGGCTTTCCGCAGTTCAGACGAGTATTGATGATGTTGTATATAGTTGCGTTGTAGAACTGTGTTTCGTACTCTGTTCCCATATCGTCAAGAATGAGAAGATCGGTTTCCATTACAAGGTCTATCATTTCAGAAGAGTGCTCATAGCTGAAATGCTCCTTCTCAATATTGCGGAGAATATTTATAGCTGAATCGTATATGACGCTGTAGCCCTTTTCGAGCACCTTGTTCGCTATTGCAAGTGAAAGGTGAGTTTTTCCCAGACCTGTGGGACCGAACATAAGGATACTCTTTGAATGCTGAGAAAAAGTGGAGGCATACTGCATGGTATACTCCAGTATCTTCTTCATTGCAGCATAGTTTTCACCTGAGTAATACGAAAGAGAAAAGCTGCTGAAATTGGAGAGCCTGAGCTGTGAGCTCTTGTTGAGCTCATCTGCTGCAAGTTTTCCGCAGAGCGCACGGAAGCATTCGCAGAATCTGTTGCCGTTGTAACCTGTATCACAGCATACGGGACAGTTGTAGTGCAGATCAAGATAATCCTCAGGGTAGTCGTGTTCGGCAAGTATCTTCCTTGACATTTCCTGAGCGCCGAGATTGTACTGTTTCAGCTGTTCTATCTTGTCTGATACATCTGTTTTCCTGCCCTGTGATATGAGGGATATGAGTTCCTTGCCTGTATTGAAAAGCACTTCATTGATCTCGCGTATCTCGGGGATCTTCATATTTATCTCGCGGATACGCTCCTCGTTTTCGCTGACAGCTTTCATGCGTCTGTTGGTCATAATAGACTGAGCTTTGTCAAAGATATCGCTGTCCATTTTCTACCTCCTCAATACAGCAGTTGATTTATTACCGATTCGTACTCTTCGATATCAGGATCGGTCTGGACGCTCTTGGCGGGAGCGTTCTTTTTCTTTTTTCTGAAGTCGCTTTCTGCGTTTTTGACTTCCTGAGCAGTTGAAAAACCGCTGTCACGCCATGAAAGAAGTATCTTGTTTATGTAATCGAAGCTGAGCTTGTTTATCTGCTCGATCGTCTTTTCGTAAGCATAGTGTATGAGTTCCACATTAAAGCCTGCGTTCCGCCACTGTTCGATGAATTCAGCCTGCTTTGCAGTTGGGCGGCGTGTCATTTCAAAAGCTCTCATTATGCCTGAGATGTAGTCTCTCGAAGCGCTGAGCTTCTGTATCTCATCCTGAGCGGCAGCCATGGTGTTGATATCATTTTCAGCCCACACCGAAGCGATCTTCTCGACATATGCCGTGTTGGTCTTTTCGATTGATGCGCAGTAGGAAAGAAGCGTGATGATGACTTCCTTTTTTAGTCCGAGATGATCGTACATCCATATTATAGAGTTCATCTGACTGTTTTTCAGGGGACCGAGTATAGTTTCCGTGATCTTGAAAAGCTCCTTGATGTCCTGGGAATCGCTCATGATATCGGCGATCTCAGAGCCGCTGAGATTGAGCTTGTGATCCGGGGCAGGCTCTGCTTTCGGAGCTGCCGTTTCAGCCTGAGGCTGTACAGGCTGTGGCTGAGACTGCTGCGGCTGCATCATTATCGGGCTTACCGACTGAGGGCTGCCTGTAGTCTGCGGGCTGAGCACGTTTGCCTGCTGCCAGAATAATACAGCGTCTTCGGCTTCCTGCGCCGTTACGCCTGTATTTGCAGATATCTCCTCACTGCTGCATATTTTTCCCGAACATCTCAGCAGATACAAAAGCACCTTTATCTGCTCACCTGATGCGAGCTTCAGAAAATTATCGGCGACTATGCTCGGAACGCCGAACATTGCGCCCCAAATGCCGCAGTTAACCTTAAATTCCAATAAAGACACCTCCGAAAAATACTGCGAGATACATTATAACATATTTTTCGGAAGTTGTCACCATGCAAATTGTACAATCAGTTCGGGAAATAATCGTGCATTTTATCAATTAATATCGGTAAGCATCTCTATTGCCCGAGAATACTTTTTCAGCCTCTCTACCGTCTTTGGAGCAGTGCGGTCTTCCTCGTTTATGAATCGGCTCAGGTCAGAGTTGTGGTGCAGGTCGGCGAGCTTGACGGCTTTTGCGACGGCGGAAGTTTTTACGGCTTTGATATATTCAAAATAGTCTGTATCCTTGTCGTGAGTGAGAAGCTTCACAGCTTCTGTGACTTCGGGCGGGAACTCTTTTTCGAGCTTCTCGAGGGTCACATCTGTATCCTCGACAACGTCATGGAGAAGGGCTGCACAGACAGTATATTCGTCCTGCATCTCTTCGGCGAGATGATATGGGTGGAAGATGTAAGGAACGCCGTTTTTGTCGAGCTGACCGTGATGGGCATCGTATGCAAGTTTCATGGCTTTGCAGGTAAGAACTGTGTAGATCATAGTATATCCCTCCTATTGTTACTTCCTTGATTATAACACTAAAATGATACTTTTTCAACTCATACTGGGGAACTGTCGAACATTTTTTTCAGTTTTATAATTGCCTTCTTTTCAAGACGGGATACATATGAACGTGATATATTCATTTTTTCGGCAGTTTCGTTCTGCGTGTGGGGAGTCGTTCCGTACAGCCCGTACCTGTATATGAGTATATTAAGTTCGCGCCTGTCGAGACACTGCTCAAGAAACGAGTACAGCTGCTGTGAGCGGATAAGGGTATCGACCTGTTCATGGATATCAATACCGTCGTCGATGAGGTCCATAAGTGTAAGTGCATTGCCGTCCTTGTCTGTCTCGACAGGTTCGCTTATGTATACACTTCCCGAAGTCTTTTTTGCAGCACGGAACTGCATGAGTATCTCATTTTCGATGCATCTGCTTGCGAATGTGGCAAATTTTGCACCTCTTGAATAGTCAAATGATGACACGGCTTTTATAAGCCCAACCGTGCCGACAGATATTAGTTCGTCCTGTTCTTCGGGATTTGAGGCATATTTTTTTACGATATGGGCGACAAGTCTCAGGTTGTGTTCTATGAGCTTGCTTCTTGCAAAGCTGTCTCCCTGAGACATACGCGAAAAGTACTCTTCTTCCTCTTTTTTTGACAATGGTTTTGGAAAGACCGACGTATTCTCAATATGCAGCGCAAAAAAGAAAAGGTCTTTCAGCAGTTCGATCAACATATTTGGTCACCTCCGATATGCTATAAATAATATGTTCGACAGGCTGTACATTATTTATAAAGCGGCTGGGATAAGTTGGTAAAATAATTAATTAAAGTGAAAATCTTCCTGAGCGACTTGACGTTTAGAGATAAATATTATATAATAAAGATGTATGGAATAAGAAAGATTTGTTGTCGCCTGTCCATTCAGGCGATGGAAAACGGAAGAAGTGGTAAATTGAAAAATTTCGTTTCGGCATCTGTTCTCAGCGCAGATATGCTCAATTTCAGCAGTGAGATCAGGAAGCTCGAAGATAATGGCATTGATATGCTCCATTTTGATGTAATGGACGGCGTTTTTGTAAATAACATCACATTTGGCATTCCTGTTCTTGAACAGGTGAGAAAAGTGACAGGCATGACCCTTGATGTTCACCTTATGATAACCGATCCGCTCAGATATATCGAGAGATTTGCAGCCTGCGGTGCGGATATTATATCCTTCCACCTTGAGAGCTGCAGTGATACCGCTGAAACTCTCAAAGCTATCAGGTCGTGCGGTGTAAAGACTGCGCTTGCAATAAAGCCTGCAACTCCTGCGGAGGCTGTATTTGAGTACCTCAACGATCTTGATATGGTGCTTGTAATGACTGTAGAGCCGGGATTCGGCGGTCAGAGCTTCATACCATCTACTGTAGATAAGATACGCAGTATCAGGGAGAAGATAACTTCTCTCGGTCTTGATGCTGATGTCGAAGTGGACGGCGGCATAAACGGCAAAACTGCCGCTGTAGTACGTGAAGCAGGTGCCAATGTGCTCGTTTCGGGCAGCTATCTGTTCGGAGCACAGGATATGAGGAAGGCTGCACTTTCGCTCAAGGAAGATTCGCCATGCTGAAAAAAGCAAGAAAAGAACGCCATATATGGCTTGATATAATGATAACGCTCCTTACTCTGGAGCTGATGTCCTATTTCTACTACGGTATCAGATCGGTCGTTCTTGCTTGTGTATGCATATTTACCGCTCTGGTGGCAGAGATCGTTTCACTGCGGTTCATGAAAAGGAAATTCACTGCTGATGATCTCAACTGTACTTCTGACGCGCTGATACTTGCACTAATGTTCCCTGCGGTCATGAATTACAAAATAGCAGCTATAGCCGTGCTTTTTGCCATAGTAGCTGCCAAGAACGTATTCGGAGGGCGCTGGAATATGATATTCTCTCCTGCGGCTGCGGCGTATGTTTTTGTCCTGACTTCATGGGACAGGGAACTGCTGCAATATACCGCTCCTCATGTGAAAACAGGCGTGTTTGAGACACCTGCCGTTCTTGTCAATTCGGCTTCGCACACATTTGACCTCACAGGTACTATGGATCATACGGATTTCGAGATACTTCTCGGAAATTTCAGCGGTCCTTCAGGTGCAGTGAGCATACTGCTCCTTGCAGTTGCTGCCGTAGTTCTCATGTTCAGAGGCAGCATCTCAGCAGGTGCATTCATCGGTATGATATCAGGTACGGGATTCTTTGCGGTAGTTACTCCTTCTGTAGCTTCACGTTCTGATTCGCTTAAATATTCACTCGTTACAAATATGGTGCTCTTTGCAGCTATTTATATCGTTTCCGACGTGAGGATAGCTCCTAAGAGAAATTACTATGCGTTCTTCTACGGACTGTTTATCGGTATAATCTCATACGTGCTCGTACTCACAAGCGCTAAGGAGAATGCAGTCGTTATAGTTTCGGTACTCTTTACACCTATCGCTCTCGGTTTCAAGAATCTTGAAAAGAGAATAGAGCTTGCGGTAAAGGAAGAACCTGCGGCGGCGGAAGCTGCTCCTGCTTCGGGAGAGGAGGCGGCTGTCGGTGACTAACAGAAATAAACTTCTCTTTGGCGGTATACTCGGTGACAATATCGTGCTTTCGGGACTTATGGTGATCTCTCCCGTAATAATCTGCGGAGATACACTGAAAAATGCCGAAGCCCTTATATATGCTTTTTCGGCTATAACGTTCCTGTCGGTGCTCATATCATCATTTGTGCCGAGGAAACTGCCGTATACGGCTAAGATAATCATATATGCGGTGATTTCGGCACTGGTATATATACCCGTAAGACTTGCTGCCCTGGAATTCTATCCCGATTCCATCGGACGCATAGGTATATATTATCCGCTGCTGGCTGTGAATTCCCTCATAGTCTTCCAGACAGAAGCGAGATTTTTCCGCATGAAAAAGCTCGATATGATAATATCGCTGATATTCTGCATAATAGGCTTTGATGCTGTTATGCTCATAACAGGCTTCCTGAGGGAGCTTCTGGCGTACGGTACCATAAACAGCAAGATAGCAGATGTCAATATCCTGACAAAGGGTCTCGCACAGCCTTTCGGAGGCTTTATCTTCCTCGGTCTCATGTGCGGGGCGTATCGTTTCATAAGAGCTGTCGTTTCAAAGGACAGCAGCAAGACAAGGAGTGGTGAAGATGTTTCTGATAAATGAGCTCATAACCCTGCTTGCGGCTAACCTTATTCTTTCACAGGCGCTCGGCATAAGTACGATTTTTATTGCGGCAGGCAGCAAAAAGAACCTTATCGGTACAGCCTGTGTCATCACACTGTTCACTACCGTAGGTTCTGCGGCAGCATATGCTGTTGATTCGATGCTTCCGTATGATATGAAGGATCTCCGTCTTCTGCTGTATACACTTGTCACAGGTGCAATGTATGTGCTTCTGCTTACTGCGGCATACTTCCTGTGCAGAGGAAAATATACGGATTTCCGAAAATATATCCATGTTTCTGCGTTCAACTGCGCAGTTATGGGTACTCTTTTCACAATAAATGAAAGAGCAGTCATGGACAGCTCTTTGTTTTCCCTCGGGGAATATGTTTCGGCGGGTTTTGAAGCAGGTATCGGCTTTATCATAGCAGCCCTGATACTCACGGCTGCCTACAGAAAGCTCAATTCGTCTAAGGTGCCCGCTTCATTCAGGGGATTTCCTGCGATGCTTGTATATCTTGGAATTATATCAATGGCAGTATATTCGCTGAAATGATCGCAATATACTGATATAGGAGAGTTAGTTAATGAAGTTCAAGAACAAAGGCAGAAAGATCTATAAAACAAAGGAAAAGAACTACTACGGCAAAAGCCCTGTAGGCAAAGCCTTTTCCGTGGGTCTTACTGTTCTGCTCATCGGCGGCATAGGATTTATCGGATACAGTGTTGCCGAGCCGCTGCTAAATTACAATAAGAAAAAAGGTGATAACGAGAAGACAACTCAGAATATCACAGAAGATATCACTCCGACAGATGAGAACGGCGATCCTGTTACTACAGAGAACAATGCGAATCCTGCTGCGCCTGTTACTGTGGAGGAGTACAGAGCTTTTTCTCTCAATACCACTGATATCTCCGATGCTCAGTCCATAAAAAATGCTCTGAAGCGCATACCCTCGGGAGAGAAGATAGAGTATATCGAAGTCCCGCTGAAGGTGAGCGGCGGTGATATCTACTACGCAACAAATAACTACTATGCAACTTCATCAGGTATAATACAGTCATATACCAAGCTGAGCGAGATAGTTTCAGCCATATCGACAGCAGGTTATAAGCCTGTTGCAACCGTAAGCACATTCAACGACAATGTTGTACCGAATTACTTCCGTGACATGGGCTTTCTTACTATCGAGGACGGCTCACAGTGGATCGACAATGATGTTGATGCAGGCGGAAAACCATGGCTGAACCCTTTCTCTGAAAGTGCTGTCGATTATAACAGCGATATCGTCGAGGAGATCTCTCAGGCAGGATTTGACAAGGTGGTATGCTATGACTTCATATTCCCTGATTTCAGACAGAGCGATGTTGAGTATCTCGGCGAAAAGGTCGTGAGTACTGACAGGTATATGGCTCTTACATCAGCGGCAAATACCATGTATGACAAGATCATGTCCAATGGTTCAAATATGCTCCTTGAAGTAAATGCTTCTGATATCCTTAAAGGAAAAAAAGATGTTTTGCAGCCTATGCTTCTCAAGGTCAATACAGTCATACTGAATATCGACCTCGATAACATAAGCTACGGTGTATATACAGGTGATACCGTGTATGAATTTACAGGTACCGCCGCGGAAAACGTCAAGAAAATGCTCGATCTCGTAAGCAGCGATGTTGATGACTTCAATGTTGCTGTGCGCGTTTCCGGATCAACATTAAGTACCCAGGATTTACTTGACGCTAAGAAAGTGATAGAAGAGTACGGGTATGATTCGTTTGTACTCGGCTAAAAATATTCCCGGTCTTTGATCGGAGAACGGAGCTTGTTATGGCAGAAAATTTCAAGGTTTCGCTTCAGCGTGTCATCGACGAATTCAAACTTGA
>CACZEJ010000014.1 GCA_902780115.1 Ruminococcus flavefaciens
GAAAAAAGCACTTCTGAAAACTCAGAAGTGCCTATTTCATGAGGGTGG
Source organism: Ruminococcus flavefaciens (assembly GCA_902780115.1). Classification (GTDB taxonomy): domain Bacteria; phylum Bacillota; class Clostridia; order Oscillospirales; family Ruminococcaceae; genus Ruminococcus; species Ruminococcus flavefaciens_Y. Next base: position 49 of record CACZEJ010000014.1, read on the forward strand.
GAGATGGGATTCGAACCCACGGTCTTCGGGACCACAATCCGACGCTTTAACCAGCTAAGCTACACCCACCATATTCAATAAATAAAAACGAAGCTCTCCATTAAATGGAGTCATAAAACGGAGAGTTTCGGAGTGGCGCGCCTTGCTGGATTCGAACCAGCGGCTTACTGCTTAGAAGGCAGTTACTCTATCCAGCTGAGTTAAAGGCGCACAGAAAATTTTAGCAGCTACAGCTGCTGACAAATGGAGCGGGTGATGGGAATCGAACCCACGTGTTCAGCTTGGAAGGCTGACATTCTACCATTGAACTACACCCGCATATGGCGTTTCAACAGAAAATATTGTACCACAATAAAAGCTGATTGTCAATAGCAAAAAACAAAAACAGTCATATTTAACAGTTTTTTATGCTTTGCAACTTGCGGTAGGGACAAAATGCTGATTGTGCAAACGCAACAGGAGTTTTTTCAGAAAGTTTGTCACATATCAGCGGAAGTGTTCGTCTTATATATTAGCAGAAAAATAATGAAAGTGACAGTTTTGTAATTAAAAAGTCACGTTAATGTCATCTTGACGGTGTATGATATTAGTGTACTAAGAAAAGGGGACGCTTCCACAGTCTGATATAAGTGACTAAAAAGTGACCGAAAGTAAAAAATTAGTAAAAATTAACAGGAAGGATATTGACAACTGTTTGTCAAAGGTGTATTATATTTAAGAGAGATCATAGTTCACCTGCGTTTCCTTCGATCGTTTGTTGATGCAACTGTTATGGACTTGTTTTTTACTAATATATCGGGCAGCAGGAAGGAAATTAAGGGTGGAAGCGTTTAAAAAAGCATTTTTATGCGGATATATCTGATTTATGCGGAGCTGCCTGAAGGCTGACGCAGGAGCAGTATGTATCATCAATACACAGTTATATACGGTCTATATTACTTTTCACAGTACAATATAAATAATACAGCAAAAGTTTTGGGTGAGGTCACATCAAATGAGAAATAAAACAAAGAACCAATGCGGAAGAAAGGGCGAAAGGATATTCAGTAACGTGTGTGTTCTTCCGAGTCTTATAGGTGTAATGATATTCTTCTTAGTGCCGTTCTGCATTGTGGTTTATTATTCGCTAATAAGCAATCCTGTTACCAAGGAATTCGTAGGACTTGAGAATTATACCAAGCTGTTCAGCAATGCGGCGTTTACGAAGGCTGCGAAAAATACTGCATTTTTTTCACTTGTAGCAGTTCCCTTGTCAGTCATACTTTCATTGGGACTGGCGATGCTCCTTGAAAGAAATATCCCCGGCAAGAGCATATTCAGGACATTTTTCCTCAGTCCGCTCATGGTACCGACAGCATCGGTAGTCCTTGTGTGGCAGGTACTCTTCCATAATCACGGAACGATAAATCAGATAATAGAGCATTTTGGCGGTCAGGGAATAGACTGGATAAAGTCGCCCCACGGACAGGTGGTAATAATCTGTATGTTCCTGTGGAAGAATCTGGGATACAATATGATACTGTTCATGTCGGCTCTGTGTGCGATACCGCGGGATATAATCGAGGTCGCCGAGCTGGAGGGCGCAGGAAGCTTTTACAAGTTCGTACATATCAAGCTCAGGTACCTTTCCCCGACAATTCTTTTTGTACTTATTCTTTCGCTTATCAATTCATTCAAGATATTCCGCGAGGTATATCTGCTTACAGGCAACTACCCTCAGGAAAAGCTGTATATGCTTCAGCATTTCATGAACAATACGTTCAACAGCCTTGATTACCAGAAGCTTTCGGCAGCAGCAGTTCTCTTTGCGCTGCTTATGATCGTCATTATGGCGATACTTCTCGCTGCCGAGAACATCTTCGGAAAGGATGTGGAGAACTGATGAAGCGCAGAACAGGTGTACTTAGCATAAAGAACAGGAAAAAGTTCCTTGATATCGCCACACTGATATTCATAATACTTGTAGCAGTAGTTTTCCTGCTTCCGACGATACTTACCTTTGCAAATTCGTTTATGACATCGAATGAGATATCTGCCAACTATGGTACGATGTTCTCAAATATGACGGAGAACAAGAAAACGTTCATATCAAGCAATGTTAACCTGAAATTTATCCCCGATAAGGTGACGTTCGATCAGTATAAAGCCGTACTGATACAGAATTCCGATTATCTTCTCAAATTCTGGAACTCAGTTCTTCTGACAGTTCCGATAACAGTGTTCCAGATGCTGGTAGCGATACTCACATCTTACGGCTTTTCAAGATACCCGAATAAATTCAAGGGAATCATATTCTTTGCATACATCATACTCATGATAATGCCGTATCAGGTAACTCTTGTACCTAATTTCCTTGTTGCCGAGAAGTTCGACCTTCTCAACACAAGAAGCGCGATCATACTTCCTGCGGTATTCTCACCGTTCAGCATATTCCTTCTTACAAAGGTAATGAGGCGTATCCCCATATCCTATGTAGAAGCTGCAAAGCTTGACGGAGCAGGAGAGCTGAAGATACTTACAAAGATATATATTCCTCTTTGTAAGGGCGCTATCGTTTCCATTGCGATGCTGGTATTCATCGACTACTGGAATATGGTTGAGCAGCCCCTCGTGCTTATGAAGGAAAACACGCTGCACCCGCTGTCGGTATTCCTTTCACAGATAAATACAGGCGATATCGGACTTGCCTTCGCTGTTGGAAGCGTGTATATGATCCCGACTGTGCTGATGTTCCTTTACGGAGAGGATTACCTCGTGGAGGGAATAACATATTCAGGCGGAATCAAGGGCTGAGTTGAAGAAAAGTTGAAAAACACATTATATAATAAAGAACAGTTATCAAAGCTATTCTCTCAGAAGGAGTAATAATATGAACGAAAAAGAGACAAAAGAGATAAACAGTGTGCTTTTGAAGGACGATGAAAAAAGCAAGATGTCTCCCGAAAAGAAAAGGGACATAATCAAAAATGTCATCATCATCTTTCTCGTGATAATGCTGGTGCTGACATTCTTCTCCAACACTATCATGAACAAGTCACTTCCAGAGATAACAACAGAGACCATTTCGTCAGGAAAGCTTACAGAATGTATCAGGGACAGAGGTGTCGTTGAGTCGAACCAGACCTACGAAGTAATGGTAGACGGAAATAAGGTCATCGAAAAGATACATATAAAGACAGGCAGCGAAGTAAAGAAGGGCGATGTCCTCTTTACCGTAAAGAACGTGAGCAATGATAAGCTCGATGAGGAAGAGGCTGCTCTCGATGCGGCAAAGCTCGACTATGAGACAGCTCTCCTGAAAGCTCCTGTTGATTATTCTTCCGAGAATCAGGAGATAAAGGCTGCCCGTGAGGAGCTCAATGCTGCTATCGCAAAGCGCGATGCGGCAAAGGTAAACGACAGCAATTATGAGGCTGCAAGGAGCAGATATAATGCTGATAAGTCCGAGCTTAACTCACTTACAGAGAAGAAAGAAAATATCAAAATGGCTCTTAAAGCTATTAACAACGATATGTTCGATGAGGAAGTCCCAGTTGAATACTTAGGCGACCTTGCTTCACGCTACAGTGCATATGTTGCTGCTGACGAGGAGTACAAGACAGCTTATGCACTCTACGAAAAGGCTGTTGAAAAGGGCGGAAATGCCGAGATAGCAAAGGCTGACGCAGATGCAAAGCAGGCTGTAAGGGAGTCGGCAAAAGAAGCTTATGACATCGCCAAGGAAGACAGACGCAGCGACCTCATGTCACAGCTCAATGACCTTGAGCAGCCTATAGCTGACCTCACAGGAAGAGTTGAGGAGTTTACTTCACAGTACGGCGAAAGCGGCGGAAATACATATGACGCTCTTGCAGAAGCCGTTGTTGAAAAGCGCAATTCCCTTGAAAAGCTCATCATCACTCTTGACAAGACAAAGGCTGACAATAACCTTGCTGACAGAAAGTCGAACCTTGAACTTGAATCAAAGAAGAAGGCTCTTGACAAGCAGCAGGAAAAGTTCGACAAGCTCAAGAAAGAGGCAAGCACTGTTGAGATAAAGTCAAAGTATTCGGGCGTTGTAAGCAGCGTAGATGTCAAGCCCGATGACCAGACAGTTGAAGGAAACCCCATCGCAAAGATAGACCTTGTTGACGAGGGATTCACTCTGAAGATCACTGTTGATGCAGAAAAGACCAAGAAGATCAAAAAGGGCGCAGAAGCTGAAGTGCTCAATTTCTACAACGGAGATGTAACAGCTGTCCTTTCCGAGATCAGAAGCGATGCTTCAAAGGGCTCAAAGAAGAAAGAGCTCGTATTCGATATCACAGGCGATGTAAATTCAGGCGACAGCCTTAACCTTTCGATACCTTGCGGAAGCGGCACATATGATGCTATCGTTCCGAAGAGCGCTGTAAAAACAGACGACAATGAGACTTTCGTTCTCGTAGTACGCTCCAAGAGCACACCTCTCGGAAACCGCTATTACGCTGAGAAGGTCGTTGTAAACGAGGAAGCTACCGATGAAGTATCAAGCGCTGTTACGGGCGGCTTGAACAGAGGCGACTACGTTATAACGGCTGCAAGCAAACCGATCAAACCGGGAGACCAGGTCCGTATGCAGGATAAATAAGGCGGTGAGACCTTATGAAGTATAAATTCAAGATCGCTCATATCGTTATAGCGGCAGTAAATGCTGCTGCTATAGCGGGAGCGCTTACACTTACCGCGTTTGCAGGTTCGGCAGCACGTTCCCAGAGCTATAACTATGCCGCCGAGCGCTGGAAAAATGACGGCGATAAAGAGTACGGACAAGTGAGCTGCTATTTCAGCGAAGATGCTGGCTTTGCAAAAAACTCAGCGCTGGAGCTCAGAGAAAAGCTCCTCGCAGAGCTGGAAAAAGTCTCGATATATCCCACAGAGGATTATCAGCCGATACTTGATGCGTACAGCGCCAATGCAGGCGAGACAGAAGTGACCTGTGACAGGGTAGGAAAAGCAAATGCAGAGATCACAGTTGTCGGCGGAAACTTCTTCTTCTTTCACGATTTTGACCTCGTAAGCGGTGCATTCCTGTCGGAAAAGGATCTTATGCAGGACGGCATCGTCATTGACAGACAGCTTGCATGGCAGCTCTACGGCAGCGATAATATCGTCGGCATGAATGTATATATAAACGATGTTAAACTGTACATCTCGGGAGTTATCGAGTCCCCGCATACCGATCCCGAGGAATGCTGCATAGGTGAAACTCCGAGAGCGTATATCTTGTATGATGCGGCGAACATGATATTCGGCGGAAGCGGTTCCGCTTCCTATGACGGCGAAAATATGGGAGATGTCAAAAACACCTTTGAGAAGATAACAGCCTATGAATGCGTCGTACCGCAGCCGATAGAAAACTACGCCTACAAGACTGTAAAGAATTGTATCGGCGAAACATATAAAGGCAAAATGGATCTGGTGAACAACAGCGAGCGCTTTAAGCCCGAAAACAGAAAGAAGGCTTTCAAAAAGCTCGATGAATACGCCATAAAAAAAGATCAGGTAGCGTATCCCTTCTGGGAAAACGCTTCAAGACTGGTGGAATATAAACTTGCTGTAATGTACGGCATACGCAGATATCTCATCGCAGTTCCCGTGATAACACTGATATGGCTTGCCATAAAGCTGCTTATCGCATATAACCGCAGAAAAGCGCGTATGAAAACAGCGGCGGCAAGATTTATTTCAGATAAATGGGAGTCCTTCAGGGAACGCTCACGTAAAAAAACAGCACAGGCAACAGACAAAAATGCCAATATATAAAGTGGCAAAAACAAAAGAAAGTTAATTATAAAATAAGAAAAGAGGATTATTGACTATGGAAAAGAAGATCACAACAAGAGTCACAGCACTTACAGCTGCACTTGCTGTCATAGCAGGTTCAGCAGCTTCATGCGGAAAGAAATCGGAAAGCAACAGCAAGAAGCCCACGGCAAAGCAGCTCATGGCTGCATCTTACCGCGCAACAGAGATAGATACAGATGTAGATTTCGATAATGTTCTGGCAATGAAGAAGATAGATGATAATACTATACTTATCAGCACTAACGGAAATGAAGACAAACACGTAGTGCTCTACAAGACAGACAACGATTTTTCATCATTTGACAAGATAGATATCGACCTTGGCTTAGAGAAAGAAAAAAATGTTGAGATCACAAGTGTTCCGTCATATGACGGAAAGGTTATCGCAGTAGTAAAATTTTCGGATTACGGCGATATGGACGTTCCCGATCTGTCTTCGAAAGATTCTTTTGACAGTGATATAGATTACGAAAAGCTCCAGGAGAACCTTACAGTCAATTACAAGATGTACTGCGTAGATATCGAAAGCAAGAAGGTAGAGTCTTCATGCGATATCGAAGAGCTCTCAAGCGGCAAAGGTGAGGATTCGGTCTATGTAAATCAGATCGTACCTGGTGCAGACGGTAAGGTGCTCCTTACTTACTACGCTGACGAACAGAAAGCTGTTGTAGTTGACGATAAGGGAAAGATCGAAAAGGACATAAATACCGATGACTTTGAGTGGTCAAGCTCGTTCACAGGTCTCCCAGACGGACGTATTGCAGTTACTGGACAGATCGACGAAAAAGCTGTTATAAGACTTCTCGATAACAAGACATTTGAAACAGTAGGCGATGATATCAAGATCGAAAGTAACGATCTTGACAGCATCAGAGGCGTTATGATCGGCACGGGAGACAACAAGTTCATTGCAGGCGGCTCATCAGGTCTCTGGGGCATCACTGAGGACGGCAAGGCAAATGAGATACTCAACTGGGTGGATTCAGACCTTTCAGACGGCGATATTGACACAACAGTAGCTGTAGGCGATGACGAATTCGTTGTATGGTACTATGATTATATGTCAGATAACGGCGGAAAGTTCTACAGACTCTCCAAGCGTGATGCGTCTGAGCTTGAAAATACAAAGGTCATCACAGTCGGCGTTCTTTACAACAACTGGATAGTAAGTCAGAAGGTAGCAGAGTTCAACAAGAAGAGCACAGATGTACGCTTTAAGATAGAGGACTATACCAAGTATGATGAATACGACGATGAAACATACACTATGATCTCAAGCGGTGTCGGACAGCTCAAGAATGACATCATTTCGGGCAAGGCTCCTGATATGATAGTATCTGACAATACCAGCCTCGTACATACTCTCGGCAATAAGGGCTTGTTTGTAGACCTTTATGAACTTATGAAGAACGACCCTGACCTGAAGAAGGAGGATATCATGGAGAATGTCCTTTCAGCAGGCGAGGTAAACGGAAAGCTCTATTCACTTGCACCTTCATTCTATGTCAGCACACTGATGTGCAAGAAGAAGTATGTCGATACTCCCGACTGGACTATTGATAAGATGATCGAAACATATGACAGTCTTCCTAAGGGTATGAGACTTACAGATGTTGACTGTAAGGAAGGCATGATAGGAATGCTCATAAATACTCTCAGCAGCTGTATAGATTATACAACAGGTACCTGCAGCTTCGATACACCTGAATTCAGAAAGCTCGTTGAGTTCTGCGATAAGTTCCCTTCAGAAGATGACGTAGTTGACTGGGACGACGATTCAGCACAGGAGCTTTACGCAGCTGACAATATCATAAAGGATAAGGTTCTCCTTTCAGATGTATATTTATCCGATTTTGAGTCATACATAAGAGAGATCAGAGGAACATTCAACAATGAGCCTGCAACACTTGTCGGATATCCTTCAATGGACGGAAACGGCGGTATATTATCCATCAGCCAGAACTATTCTATCCTTACAAATTCTGTAGATAAGGAAGCTTGCTGGAATCTTATCAAGGAATGCTTCAAGCCTTCTCAGGACGATGAGGAGTCCAGCTACGGATATATGGGCGAATTCCCTTCATTGAAGTCAGAATTTGAAAAGCTTGCCGACAAGAGCATGGAGATACCTGAGTATAAAGATGAGAACGGCAAGGTAGTAAAGGAAAAATTAAAGTATACTGTTGACGATAAGGAGATCGAGCTTGAGCCTCTTACAAAGGAAGAAAGAGATGCTATCGTTGAATACATCAAGAAGACTGACAAGACATCTTACGATTTCGATCCTGAGGTACAGCAGATACTCATCGAGGAATTAATGGCTTATCTCAAGGGCGAAAAGACCGCTAATGAAGTCATTGATCTTCTCACCAGCAGGATCTCTCTCCTCGTAAGCGAGCAGAGCTGATAAAGCTTGCATTAAATTTGCTATTCAGATATTTTCGTATATAAATACAACCTCCTTAATTTTCAGCGCTGCCGCAGCATTGCGGCAGCGCCATTCTCTTTTATGCGCATTCATTGACAAAGAACGGCAAAAATGCTATACTTGAACCAAAGGATAACGTACCGCAGGAAAATGCGGGTATCCAAAAAAGACCTGAAGAGGGATATTATGTTTTCAGTTGAAATGGATCATAAAAATGAATAAGCGCGACCGTCTTATTATAGCTGCGGTGATACCTTGTGTATTGCTGATGCTGTTTATGTGCAGGGAACGATTCATGAGATTGGCGGAGCTCATGCCCGAGTGTTCTGTCTATAAGTATACGGGATACTATTGTCCGGGGTGCGGAAATACAAGAAGCGTCAGAGCGCTCATGCACGGGGACATACTTCTTGCTTTGAGAAACAATCCTACTCTGCCGTTCTGCGGACTGATAGGCTTGCTGGGCTATGCGGAGCTTCTTATCGGCTTTTCGGGCAGGAATATAAAGCTTGTTCCGCGAAAGCTGTGGTTCTGGATACTGGTCGCAGTTTTATTCGCAGCATACTTTGTGGTCAGGAACTTTGTGCCTGCGATAGCACCTGTACCGTCGTGATGATCGCAGATGCTCCCTGTGAGAAGGAGCCACCGCAGGGGAATATATGAAAAGAAGCAGCGTCAAGCTGCTTTTTTTGCCAAAAATGATGACAAACCTCACGGAATGTGGTATAATAATACAGTATTACCATTATTCGGAGTGAAAGAAATGAATAAATATAAAAAGCTGGTCTTCAATACAGGTATTTTCGCTATCGGTACGTTTGGCTCGAAGGTGCTCATATTCCTGCTCACGAGGCTTTACGCGCATAATATCGACCCTGTAAACAACGGTATAAAGGATCTTCTTGAGACCACGCTGCTTTTTTTGCAGCCTGTATTTACATTTGCGCTTCAGGAATACCTTATCCGTTTCGGACTGGATAAGGAGTATGACAAGCGCGAGGTATTCACCACATCGGGCATCATCACCATGACGGGTATGCTGCTTATGGCGCTGACGGTGCCGCTGCTGCGAGGGATACCTGCACTGGACTTCCTGAAGGGTTACACGATACTGTTCATACTGTATGTGGCAATGTCGTCGGTGCGAATGCTGTGTCAGAATTTCGTGCGTTCAAGGGATATGCTGAAGCTCTTCTCCGTGGACGGCATACTGACGACGCTCATGCTGCTCATATTCAACATTGTATTCATATCGGGAATGCATATGGGAGTAAAGGGCTTCCTTCTGGCAGCTATACTTTCCGATGCTTTCTCAACAGTGTTCCTGTTTATTGCAGCAAGGCTCAATAATTTCGTATCTGCGGACTATTTCAGCAAATCTCTTGCAAAAGAGATGATGAGGTTTGCAGCTCCGCTCATACCTACAATAGTAATGTGGGCGATAACTTCTCTCTCGGACAGAATGTTCATCAAGCAGATGCACAGCGACTATCACGAGCTTGGTGAGGGAGCTGTATCAATTTACGGCTTTGCCAACAAGATACCAAACCTTATATCGCTGGTTTCCACCATATTCTTTCAGGCTTGGAGTATGTCGGCTATCACTGAGAATTCCTCTGCTGACAGGAACAAGTTCTATGAGAAGGTGTACTCTGCGTATGAATCCATAATGTTCATTGCAGCGGCAGGACTTCTTATCATCATCAAGCCTGTGACATCGTTCCTTGTACCGTCGGACAAGTTCAGCGAGTATTCAAGCGTGTATATGTATACTCCCATACTTGTAACAGCCGTCGTGTTCATGTGCTTCAATCAGTTCCTCGGCAGCATCTACTCGGCGACCAAGCATTCCAGAAACTCGTGCTGGACAGCAATGGTAGCCTGCGTGGTCAACCTTCTGATGAACTACTTCCTCATACCGTTATGGGGCATACAGGGTGCGGCAGTTGCAACTCTCCTGAGCTATCTCATATGCTTCTGGACACGTATCATCGACGCAAGATATTATGTACCGTTCAGGTTCAACGGCGGAAAGAACATTTTGAATATGGTGCTGCTGCTTTCGATGAGCGGTATCATCATCGCAGACGTAAAGCTCGGTGCATTATGGATAATAATACTCGCCGCAGCAGTAACAGCTATCAATTACAAGGCGCTGCTCATTACTGTGAATAAGCTCCTGAAACGTTAATAAAGCCGTCATAGGCTGACGGCTAAGGCTAAAATAAAAGGAGGGCTAAATATGCCAACACCACACAACAATGCAAAGAAAGGCGATATCGCTAAAACTGTTCTCATGCCGGGAGATCCACTGAGAGCAAAATTCATCGCCGAAAACTACCTTGAGAACCCTGTGTGCTATAACGAAGTAAGAGGTATGCTGGGCTTTACAGGCACTTACAAGGGCGTTCCTGTTTCTGTTCAGGGAAGCGGCATGGGAATGCCTTCCATAGGAATATACTCGTGGGAGCTTTTCAACGAGTACGGTGTGGAGAACATCATCAGAGTAGGTACAGCAGGCGGCGTAGCAGACAATGTTCAGCTCCGTGACGTAGTTATCGGTATGAGTGCAAGCACCAATTCCGCATACGCATCGCAGTACAGACTTCCGGGGACATATGCTCCCACAGCTTCATGGAAGCTGCTTTCGGCTGCGGTAGAAGCTGCAAAGGCAAAGGGCAGTACGTTCCACGTTGGAAATATCCTTTCCAGCGACACTTTCTACGACGATGCAGACAGCCTTGCAGACTGGCAGAAAATGGGAGTGCTTGCGATCGAGATGGAAGCGGCTGCGCTGTATATGAACGCTGCGAGAGCAGGGAAGAACGCGCTGTGCATACTCACAGTTTCGGACTGTCCGCTGAAGGGACTTTCTACCACAGCAGAGGAGCGTCAGACTACTTTCCGCGATATGATGGAGATCGCACTTGAGACTGTAATAATAAACAAATAAAACGACCTATTTCAGGTAAATTTAAGATAACTTTAAGATTATTTTAAGGTTGGGGCGGTATATTATAAGTGGATTAAGTAATCCCCCAATTCCCCTTCTATATTTATTCATTTAATTTGTATAGGCTATGCACCGTTGCATAGCTTTTTTACTTTTATGGGGAAATTCAAGATGACATAAAAAGGCGCAGCAGCTCCATGCAGAAACTGCTGCGCCTTTTCATGGGGAAAGGGGAGAGGATCAATCCTCGTTGGTTTTGCTTGATTTCTTGAATCTGGACTTCTGACCCAGATTGAGTGATATCGTGAGTATCTTATCCGAAGTAAAGAGCTTCAGTGCGAAGAACATCACGACTATGAATATTACAAACTGATACCCAAGACCCAGCCAGAAAACTGATGTATTTCCGAACATAAGGTTTGGCATCGCGGTAAATGTGTGAGTAAAGGGGATAGCATATATTACAGCCTTTGCTGCTGTGGGGAGAGAGCTCACATCGGTGAACATCGTTACCATCCACGGGATCATTACCAGCATAACGATCGGGAGTATCATGGTCTGAGCTGACTTTGAGTCGTTGACCAGTGCTCCGAGGATAATGGATAATGCAAGGCATATCATTATGGTAATGAAAAGCTGGATACCTACGAGAAGGTAATCACAGGCTCCCAGCTGGAGACCGAGCTGTTTTAATGCATCGCCTGTTGAAAGCAGGGAATTCACTGATTCCGTTGCGCTGTCGGTTATAGAAGATGTCATGTCGGCAGTCATGGAACTCATCATACCCTTGGTATAGGAAGTGAATCCGATCATCATAACGGCTGCATTCAGGAGAGCTACTATAGCAGCTGCGAGCATTTTTGCCGTTATTACCGAACCTCTTGAAACAGGTGTGGATAACAGTGTTTCCAGAGTTTTGTCTATCTTTTCGTTTGATATCGAAGCGATAAGGGACTGCGAAGTCATCATAATAAGCACCATTACAACGATCGGAAGAAGCATATTCTGCATCATGATCTTTGAAACTATGGAGCTCATTGATATCTGAGCTGATTTGTCCGCAACTACCGTATGCTCGGTAATTGTCAGCGGAGACTCGATAGTTTTGAGCTGATCGCTGGTGATGCCCTGCTGTTCTGCAAGCTTCTGTGATACATAAAGAGTAATGGAAGCGAGCGTACCCTCAGGACCTGATGACATATTGCTTAAAGCTGCTGCGCCCTTGACCTTGCTTACGGAGAGCACCTCGGGCTTTTCGCCCTTTTCGACTGCTTCACCGAAGCCCTTCGGGATCACAACGTAGCTTTTAAGTTTGCTTTTGTTATTGAATGCGGAAGCAAGATCACCTTCATCAGCCGTGATAAGATCTATCTTACTGCCGTTTGACTTGAAGTACTCGAGCATATCCTTAGTGAAATCGGAATCGTCCATATTGCATATGCTGAGCTTGTTGCTTGAAGCTTCCTCGACAATCTCGCTTGTAGCTGACTTCATAACATTTCCCATAATGAAGAATATTGCCAGCATAAATACAAGTGAGAGTATCATCTGTTTGTTTATGAGCTCCGAGAGTTCTTTCTTGAGAAGGTTAATGAACTTCATTCTCTTTCACCACCCTTTCAAATACGTCCTCGAGGTTAGGAGCGTTATAGCGTTCCTTCAGTTCATCGGTACGACCCGTCACCATGAGATGACCCTTTGAGATGATACCGACGCGGTCGGAAACGAACTCTATCTCGAGCATATTGTGTGATGAGAGAAGGAAGGACATTCCTTCTTCTGCGGCGAGCTTTTTTATCATTTTGCGTATCTCGATGGCATTGAGAACATCGAGACCGCTTGTGGGCTCGTCAAGTATAGCAAGCTTTGGTCTGGTCATAACAGCTCTCGCAAGGAGGAGCTTTCTTATCATACCGCGGCTGTAACTTCCAATTTTATCATTCAGGCGGTCGCCGAGTCCGCAGATATTTTTAGCACGTTCAACGCATTTGTTGATGTCCTCGATATCCGTTACGAAAAGACCTGCCATGAATCTCAGGTATTTGATACCTGTCATTTGTTTATATGCACCTGCCTCGTCAGGAAGGTAGGTGATGCATTCTCTGACCTTTTCAGGTTCTTTGCTGATGCTGTGCCCAGCCACTATCGCATCGCCTGAAGTAGGTGTAAGAAGAGTAGATATCATACGTATCGTGGTAGTTTTTCCTGCGCCGTTAGGACCGATAAGTGCGAATATCTCACCTTCGCCTATCTCAAAAGATACTTTATTGGCTGCAAGGACTTTGGAATACTGTTTTGACAGTTCCTTGACCTCAAGAACATTCGCCAAATATATCTCTCCTTTTAGTATAACGATTAGTTGTAAATACTTTGTGTTTCTTCAAGTTTATAATAACATAAAACACAGCAAATGTCAATACAAAACGTAAAAAGCAGTTCAAATTTTACAGTTTTTTAATATTCACGAAATATTTGAAATGGGCGGCAGAAATGGAACGCAACTTCTTGTGATATCTTACAAGGTTCAGAAGCACTGTTTGTGCAGTTCTAGCAACGATTTGGATCATTAAGCTAAATTACTTGAAGTAAAAAATATTATTTATAATGAGGATGAGCTTGTTTTCTTGACATTATTATATAAATTTGATATACTGTTTCTGTTAGAAATTGCAGTTCCGACGGACTGCGGACAGGCTGTCTGTGCGCATGATTCCCGACGCAGGGGAGCTTGCGCATTTTTGTTGTTATGATCTTGACGAAAGGGCGGTGAAACTGAATGAGAAGGGCTTTTCGGGCGTTGGCGGCAGGGCTTATGACCTGTATCTTCGCAGCGGGCAGCTCCCTGAGCGAGATCAGGGCTTTTGCAGCAGATGAAGAGGTATCGGCTGCGACCAGAACGGCTATGGCGAGGGATTATTACGCTATCGAGCCTGTTGATGACGGAGTTCTCTCGTTTGGTGACTACTGCGATAAATACGCCGCCGAGGACTTTGCAGGGCAGGAGATAACGCTGAGAGGAGCTGATTTCGCATCTGCTGAAAACGGCGATATTTCCGCAGGAAGCTTTACGGACAGCTTCGGCGCTGCAAAAGGCGGAGCTCTGCTGTGGAACAGCACCGACGGAGAAGTGACCTATCGGTTTGAGGCGGCGGAATCGGGAAAGTACTGCCTTTGGCTGGACTATTGCCCCATGATATCGGCAAGCCCCGATATCGAGCTTGAACTCACCGTTGACGGGAAGCTCCCCTATGATACGGCATCGCGCCTGAAACTCGGCAGAGTGTGGACGAACGAGCGTGATATATACAAGGACTCCCGCGGCAATCAGGTCAGACCCTCTCAGGTGCAGACGACTATGTGGAAGAGCTGCTTTCTCGGCGACGCGGACGGACTTTTCAGTGAACCGCTGTTCTTTTACCTTGACAAGGGCAGCCATGAGATAACATTCAGCTCCGAACGTGCTCAGCTTGCCATAGCGCAGCTTTGTTTACGGGCTCCCGAAGAGCTCCCGACCTACGGGGAGTATGCAGCAGGAACAGGTGCTTCTGTTTCGGTAAAGGAGACAGCTTCTTCATTATTTAGAGTAGAGGGCGAGAATGCAGCCTATAAGTCAGACGCTACGCTGTATCCGACCTATGACAACAGCAGCTATCTTGCTTCTCCCTCAGACCCGTGCAAAATGGTGTACAATACTCTCGGCAGCGGCAGCTGGAAGAAGGCTCTGCAAACAGTCACATGGGAGATACCTGCGGAACAGGTAGGCGCAGGGGGCTGGTATAAAATAGGTATCAAGGCGCGTCAGGATCAGATACGCGGCTTTTATTCGTGCAGACGCATATATATCGACGGTGAAGTTCCCTGCGAGGAGCTTGACAGCGTTAAGTTCAACTACGATACGGACTGGTCGGTAGTCAGTCCGAAAAGCGGCGGCGATTATATATATGTATACCTTGAGGGCGGAAAAGCTCATACCCTCACCATGGAGGCTGTTCCGGGCGAGATAGGCAGCTATCTCCGCAGGCTCGAAGGCATAGTCACGGAGCTGAACACCTACTACAGGAAGGTCCTCATGATAACGGGACCTTCTCCCGATAAATACACGGATTATTACGTACATGAGAAGATACCCGAGCTCGTTGACAGGTTCGGCAGTATCTCCGCGGAGCTGAAAGAGGTACAGAAGGGCATAGAAGCTCTTTCGGGAACGAGCGGCTCTGAGGCTGCGGCTCTTGAAAATATGGCGGTGATACTGGACAAATGCACCGCTAAACCTTTGCGCATACCGTCTTATCTCGGGCAGATAAAGGACGGCAGCGCTTCACTTTCGGCTTGGCTGAGAGACAACCGCGACCAGCCCCTTGAAGTGGACTATATCGAGTTCGCATCGGCTGACAGGAGCTTTTCGAGCTGCAAGGAAAAGCTGGGCAAGTCCCTGAAATTCAGCTTTGATGCGTTTATCGGCTCATTCTTCGAGGACTATACTACTCTTTCCGACGTTACGGGAGAGGACGCTATAGAAGTATGGGTGTCTCTCGGACGCGATCAGGCACAGGTGGTCAAGGAGATGACCGAGAATCAGTTCATGCAGGAAACAGGCATACCCGTTTCTGTTAATCTTGTAACGGGCGGAGTAGTCGAGGCTACTCTTGCAGGAAAGGGACCCGATGTGGCACTGTTTCTTGGAGGAGAGTTCCCCGTGAATCTTGCTGCCCGTGATCTGCTTGTGGATATGTCTCGGTTTGAGGACTTCGGCGAGGTCATGGAGCGCTTCCGGCCAAACGCCGCAACTCAGTACACCTATAACGGCGGCTGTTACGGACTCCCCATAAGCCAGAACTTCCCCATGATGTTCTACCGCACCGATGTACTCACGGAGCTTGGCTATTATTCGCCTCCCGAAACATGGAGCGACCTCATAGATATGCTGCCTGCATTGCAGAGGAACTATATGTCGGCAGGACTTGTGCTCCCGCCGAACAATATCTCGCCCGCGACCGAGACAGGTCACACCTTTGCAATGCTGCTCCTGCAAAAGGGCGTGAACTATTATAACAGTGAGCAGACTGCATCGACCTTTGATTCCATAGAAGCAGTTCAGTCCTTCGAGGAGTGGACGGATTTCTATACGAAGTACAGCTTCGAGCAGACCTACGACGCTTTCAGCCGTTTCAGAACGGGAGAATACCCAATAGTTATCGCAAATTATACCTTCTTCAATCAGCTGAAGGCGGCAGCTCCCGAGATAAACGGCTTGTGGGACTTCTGTCCTGTTCCGGGAACTGTCCGAGAGGACGGAAGCATTTCCCATGCGGTGAACTCCAACGGAGCAGGCGCGGTCATATTCAAGAAAGTCAAGAACAAGGAGAACGCATGGAAGTTTGTGAAGTGGTTCACCGAAACGGAAACACAGGTGCAGTACGCTTCGCAGATAGAGGGACTTCTTGGAACTATGGGACGCTTCGACACAGCCAATGTGGAGGCTCTGGGACGGCTCTCATGGTCTGATGACGAGCTTTCGAGACTTCGCGCACAGCAGGAGGAGCTTGCGGAGATACCTGTTATTCCTGCTTCTTATGCGGTAACGCGAAATATAATGAATGCGTTCAGAGAGACTATAAACGAAAAAGAGAATCCCCGTGATACCCTTATATGGTACAACAAGGACATAAACGACGAGATAACACGAAAACGCCGAAACCTCGGCTTGGACTGAGGCGCTGGCTAATGCATGACCGAAAACGGGATACTTGCAGGGGAGGATATTACCTGCCCGAAAAGTACAGAATGTGTATAATTATACCATTGCAGGGAACGCCTGCAATAGGCTAAACAGAAAGGAAGTGAGCATATGGCAGTCAATGTGAAAAAAACAGATATAAAGGGCAAAAAGCGCGGCAAAGGCGAACTCTGGCGCGATATCAAGCGCAATAAAGCCTGCTACGGCATGATAGCGCCGTTTATGATATTTTTCATACTTTTTACGGCAGTCCCCGTGCTCATGTCCCTGCCAATGGGCTTCACCGACTTCAATATGGCTCAGCCGCCTAAATTTGTGGGACTATCCAACTTTACCACGCTCTTCCTTTCGGATAAGATATTCATGAAGTCCATAAGAGTCACCATAGTTTTTGCACTGTTCACGGGGCCGATAAGCTACGTGCTGTGTTTTCTGCTGGCTTGGCTCATAAACGAGATGCACCCGAAGCTCAAGACCGTTTTCACGCTCATATTCTACGCGCCGTCAATGGCTAACGTCTACACGGTGTGGCAGCTCATATTCAGCGGCGATATGAACGGATATATGAACTCCTTCCTGATAAATCTCGGCATCATCAATTCACCTGTTCAGTGGCTCACGGACGGCAGATACGTCCTCGGAGTAACGATAATAGTGCAGCTCTGGATATCTCTCGGAGCAGGCTTCCTTGCGCTTCGTGCAGGTTTCCAGAACATTGACCGCTCCATGTACGAAGCAGGAGCTATCGAGGGTATACGCAACCGCTGGCAGGAGCTGAGATATATCGTTATCCCGTCTATGGGGCCTCAGCTCATGTTCGCAGCTGTTATGCAGATAGTGAGTTCGTTCACAGCAGGAACGGTCGCACAGAACCTTGTGGGCTTCCCGAGCACGGACTACAAGGCACACACGATAATGACCCACGCCTTCGACTATGGCTGGCAGCGCTTTGAAATGGGCTACGCATCGGCGATATGCATGGTGCTGTTCGTCGTGATGAACACCGCCT
>CACZEJ010000015.1 GCA_902780115.1 Ruminococcus flavefaciens
CGAAAACGCATAAAAGCTCCGCGGAGATCATTCCGCGGAGCTTTCATTATTGGCTGATCGTAAAAAAGAAGGGTCTGCAATTTCAAGAGCAGATATTACTGCGCAGAGCTTTTTGGTAGCACCGTTGTCGAATTTGATCGTAACGATCGTATCATCGCCGATAGGGAGCGTATCGGTAACAGTACCTTCACCGAAAAGCCTGTGGCGAACTCTGTCGCCTTTTTTTATTTTTGTGTGGTCGAGCATGGTCGGATCACTGGTCGTAGTTGACCGATGATGAACCTACTCCCGTATCTATATCAATGGTATATTTACCGTTTTTGCCGAAATCGCTTGACGGATTTGTAAGGTTGAATTCCATGGAGCCTAAGCCGCCGTCAGCGTTGATATTTCCGTTGATAGTGCCTGTGAATGTGAATTCGCCGACACCCTGATCCAGGTCGATGCCGCCGAGAGTACCGTTGATATTGATTTCGCCTGCACCGCCGTCGATATCCAGCTTGTGTTCACAGTCTATATTGTTTACAGATAACTCACCTGCGCCGCAGTCGATATCTGCATTTGAGCATTCGAGTCTGTTAATATTGACGCTTCCTGCACCGCATTCCATTTTGAACTGGTCACAGCTGAGACCTGTGATATATGTTTCGCCTGCGCCCATATCGAGAACGAACGAATCGTATATCTTCTCAGGGAGACTTATCTCTACAGTAGCGTCTTTATATTCATCGTCTATAAAGAACGGGATATGTACATGAGAGATGAAGCCGTGCTTTTTTTCGTATCTGGTCTTGAAAACATTGTTGTTGACCTCTGCTGTGAATCCCTTGATGACATTTTTAGCGTCAACGTGTATTTTATCGTCATTGCTTTTATTTATAGTAAGGTCTGCCCATGCGATATCGAGGTCAAGTTTATTTATATCATCAGCATCAAAGCTGTTGCTGTAGTTGATAACGTTGTATTTTTCGCCGCTGCCCACTGTCTTGTATAAAATAAGACCTGTGAAGAAAAGAAGTGCGCCGAGGATAAGAAGTATTATCCAGACAGAGCTGCTGCCTGAACGCTTTTTATCGGGCTGAGGTGTCTGCTGTGGAGCCTGCTGAGGTGCGGTCTGTACATAATTATACTCATTCATTTGTTTTCTCTCCTTTTTTGAACAGGCCCATGAGCCAGTTGAAGAATTTTTTGATAGCATTGCCGAAAGCGGGGATAACTGCGCTGAAAACAGGTTTTGTTATCAGTATTATCAAGCCGCCTAAGAAAAGGGATATGCCAAGGAACATCAGTCCGATCGCAGGAGCTTCAAACAGACAGAAGAAGCCTGCGAACAGCATACCGATCGCGCTTGCGAAGAGTGCGAATACTATTGATATTGCAGCGATTATAAGTGAGAATAATACTGCAACGACTGCTATAAGGATAGGTACCCATATCGGTGATGAGAATATTGCAAGGAGAACCATTAATACAGTTAATCCTGTGCTTCTCTGCTTTACGGGCTGAGCAGCTGCGGCATATGCGCCCTGGTAAGCGAACTGTCCGAAATTTGGCTGCGGATTGTTCATCTGAGGCGGCATACTCGGAGCAGGATCAACATTGAGACCGCTCTCACGCAGGAGGTCAACGGCGATATTCTCGGGAGAACCCAGAGAAGCGGCAGTTTCTTCTTCCTTGCCAAAGCCTGCATCGAGAAATACTTCTTCGTAATATGTTAATGCATCATTTATATCATCGGCCGGCATACCGCCGTTTTCAAGACGGTTCCTAAGCCTTGTAAGAAATTCAAGTTTGTTCATGATTTTCAGCTCCCTCATTCATTAAAATATTGTCGATCTTCTTTTTATGGTTTCGCCATTCTTCTCTGTACTCGTCCAGAGAAGTTACCCCATGAGGCGTTATCCGATAATATCTTCGATTCCGTCCCATAAATTCCTTGTCGTAAGTTTCGAGCATCTCACCCTTCTGCAATCGCCGAAGCACGGGGTACAGCGTCGATTCCGAGATGTCCACAGCTTTTTGCAGGTATTGAGTGATCTCGTAGCCGTAGGTGTCATTCTTCTGAACTATGGAAAGCACCATCGCATCGAGAAGGCTCGCATTGATTGAAAAACCCATATTCTGACTCCTTTCCGTTTGATTTAAAAGAGATATAGTATTTTATAAGCTGTAATATCTGAGCTCTGATAATATTATATCTCGTATAATATAGTTTGTCAATATAATATTGCAAGTTTTATACAATATTGTGCGTTTGGACAATACAGACGTGACAAATCAACTTTGGATTAGTAAAATTTAACAAAAAGCACTGAAAAACGACTTTTTTTGTTCTATTAATAATAAGAAGAATATTGTTAAAACAGGCTCAGTATCAAGTAAAATGACTATTTTAAGCTGTTTCTCTTGACACGGCAAACTCTGGGTGATATAATGAGTAGCGGAACTATTCCCGACAGTTCGTTTGCGCCATCCTGTCGTAAAACAAAACCAGGGCATCTGTGTATGTGCAGGACTGAACTGCACTGTAATGAAGGACAGGTGCGTCTGCTGATGGCAGGCGCATTTTTTATATATAGTATGAGGTGATAGAATGTACAGGCTCAAAACATCTGCTGAGTTTGACAGTGCCCACTTCCTTGCGGGATATAAGGGGAAGTGTGCCAATATCCACGGACATCGCTGGAAGACAGAGGTCATCGTGGAGAGTCCCGAGCTTATCGCTGACGGCGAAAAGCGCGGAATGATAATAGATTTCGGCGACCTAAAACATGAGGTAAGAGCTCTTGCCGACAGCTTTGACCATGCACTTATATATGAAAAGGGCTCGCTCCGTGAGACAACTCTTGCGGCTCTCCGCGAAGAGAACTTCCGACTTATCGAAGTGGAGTTCCGACCTACTGCCGAGAACTTCGCAAAGCATTTCTACGGAGTGCTCAGAAAAAGCGGACTTCCCGTGAAAAGCGTCACGGTATACGAGACACCCGAAAACTGCGCAGTATATGAGGAGGATTGAATATGTTTCCTGTAGTTGAGAAATTCGTGAGCATCAACGGCGAGGGCGCACACGCAGGAGAGCTTGCAGCTTTTATACGCTTCCGCGGCTGCAATCTCAGCTGTTCGTACTGCGATACAAGCTGGGCTAACAGCGAAAATGCTCCTGCCGAGTATGAAACTGCGGAGGAGCTTTCAGCATGGGTGGCTGAAACAGGGGTACGAAATGTTACGCTCACAGGGGGCGAACCTCTCCTGAACAGGGATTGCAGCGAGCTTATATCGCTCCTTATGGAGCAGGGCTGCCGCGTGGAAATTGAGACCAACGGCAGTATCAGCCTTGAAAAGCTTGCAGCTTCCGAACACCGTCCTGTGTTCACAATGGACTATAAGCTCCCGTCCAGCGGTATGGAGCAGTTCATGTGCAGAGACAATTTTCGGCTTCTCGGCTGTCATGATACGGTAAAATTCGTATCGGGCAGTAATGAGGATCTTGAAAAAGCTGCGGAAATAATAAATACATACAGGCTTGATGAGCGCTGCCACGTATACATTAGCCCTGTTTTCGGCGAGATAGAGCCGTCTGAGATAGTTGATTTCATGGAGGAACGGCGTATGAACAACGTTCGCCTGCAATTGCAGCTCCACAAATTCATATGGGAACCCACAAGGAGGGGAGTATGATGAACAAAGAAGCGATAGAGTATCATATACGCGGACTTATAGAAGCAATAGGCGAAGACCCTGAGCGTGAGGGACTGAAAGAAACTCCTGACCGTGTGGCACGTATGCTGGAGGAGGTGCTGGAGGGTACTGCCTATACCAACCACCAGATAGCGGAAATGTTCGGCAAGACCTTTGAGAACGACACCAGTGCTGATATAGACAGCGCTGTTGTTATGAAAGATATAACGGTGTTCAGCTACTGCGAGCATCACCTTGCACTGATGTACGATATGACGGTGAATGTTGCCTATATCCCTCACGGAAGAGTTCTCGGACTCAGCAAGATAGCGCGTATCTGCGATATGGCAGCAAAGCGGCTGCAATTGCAGGAGCGCCTCGGCAGGGATATCGCTGAGATAATCTCGGAAGCCGCAGGTACTCCCGATGTTGGAGTGATGATACGCGGCAGTCACAGCTGCATGACCGCCCGCGGTATCCGCAATGCCTCCGCTAAAACTGTCACAGGTACATTCATGGGAGCATTCCGCGACCGCACAGAGCTGAAAGAACTCGTAGATTTTGATTGAGGTGAATGATATGAAAGCATTGGTACTATTCAGCGGAGGCGTTGACAGCACGACCTGTCTTGCCATTGCCGCAGATAAATACGGCGCAGACGAAGTGCTTGCGCTGTCACTTTTTTACGGACAGAAGCACAGCAAGGAGCTTGAAGCAGCTCGTAAGATAGCTGCATACTACGGCGTAAAGCACAAGGAGCTCGATCTTGCTCCCATATTTGCGGACAGTGACTGCTCACTGCTTGTTGGCTCTGATGCGGATATCCCGAAGGAGAGCTATGCAGAACAGCTCGAAAAGACTGACGGCAAGCCTGTTTCCACGTATGTTCCGTTCAGAAACGGACTTTTCCTCGCTTCCGCAGCAAGTATCGCTCTTTCCAACGGCTGCACGGAGATATACTACGGAGCTCACAGCGACGATGCGGCAGGCAATGCCTATCCCGATTGCAGCAGTGACTTCAACGATGCCATAAATCGCGCTATACACCTCGGAAGCGGCTGCGAACTGAGCGTTGTCGCACCGTTTATCGGCATGAACAAGGCACAGGTGGTCGCAAAGGGACTTTCCCTCGGAGTGCCTTACGAACTGACATGGAGCTGCTATGAGGGCGGCGACAAGCCCTGCGGAGTATGCGGCACCTGCCGTGACAGAATGGCAGCATTTGAAGCTAACGGTATAACCGACCCTGCTATGAAAGGAGAATAACTATGAGCGGAAGAAACGAAAACGAAAAGGGCGATATCACTCTGCTTGGCAATCAGCACACAAAGTATTCCTCGGACTATGACCCGTCCGTGCTTGAAACTTTCCCGAACAAGCACCCCGACAACGATTACTTCGTCAAGTTCAACTGCCCCGAGTTCACAAGCCTGTGTCCTATTACGGGACAGCCTGATTTTGCAACGATATACATTTCCTATATCCCTGCCGAGAGAATGGTGGAGAGCAAGTCGCTGAAGCTCTATCTGTTCAGCTTCCGTGATCATGGCGATTTCCACGAGGACTGCGTGAACATAATCATGAAGGATCTGATAAAGCTCATGGATCCCAAATATATCGAGGTATGGGGAAAGTTCCTGCCTCGCGGCGGCATCTCCATTGATCCTTACTGCAATTACGGCAAGGCAGGTACAAAGTGGGAGCAGCTGGCATGGGAGCGCCTTTCACAGCATGATATGTACCCAGAATCAGTCAATAACAGATAATAAAAATGTCAACCTGTTAATACAAAATAGGTTGACATTTCTTTTTGCCAGTGGTATAATATTTTCACGGAGATCACGCAGACCTTTGCAGCATAATCAACGGCAGGAGCGGCAAATGCTCTGAAAACTGCAAGTTCTGTGCTCAGTCCGCACATCACTGCACAGGTGTAGAGGAGTACGGTTTCCTCGATAATGATACTATACTTGCGGAGTGCCGCCACAATGAGGAGCGCGGCGTACATCGCTTTTCAATAGTTACAGCAGGAAAAACTCTCGGCGATGAGGATTTCGCAAAAGCTGCCGATGCCTACAGTCTGCTCAGCAGGGAATGTCATATTGCTCTTTGCGGCTCACACGGACTTCTCACGCAGGAGCAGTTCGAGAAGCTTCGTGAAGCAGGAGTAAGCAGATACCACTGCAATATCGAGACTTCAAGGCGGAATTTCCCGAATATATGCACAACGCATACATATGATGATAAAATAGAGTGCATACGCAGAGCTCAGAAGGCAGGATTCGAGGTCTGTTCAGGCGGAATAATCGGCATGGGCGAGACATGGGAGGACAGGCTTGACATGGCAGTGAGCCTTTCCGAGCTGAACGTGAAGTCCATACCGATAAATGCTCTTATGCCTATCAAGGGAACTCCCCTTGAAAATACCGAGCGTATTACAGAGAACGATATACTGCGTACAATAGCCTTTTTCAGGTATATAGTCCCCGAAGCTGATATTCGTCTGGCAGCAGGAAGGAACCTCATGAAGGACAGCGGCGCACAGGCGTTTTTATCGGGAGCTGATTCAACTATCACGGGCGATATGCTCACCACATCGGGCAATGATATACACGGAGATGTGGAGATGCTCAAATGCATGGGATTTTCGATATAACTGCGATGTCCCCTCTGATATATCAGAGGGGACATTTTTATCTTGTGTAGTATTTATCGTAAAGCTTTTTGCCTGCTTCATAGAGTTCATGAGGTATCTTATAATATCTTCTTACAGCGTTGCTGCTGTAAAGGCAGTATATAGTATCGTTATCATAGAACCATATATGATACATTTTGTATTCATCTTCCAGCAATTCAACATTAAGTTCAAAATTCGGGTGTTTATCAGGTTCATCAATAAACGGACATTCTGTCTGAGTATATTCACAGTTCGGGGCGGTCAGCAGTTTAACGAACGAAGCAAGGTCATCATCGCTTATAGTATGCGATTCGTAATCTGTGTATGGACAGCTGATATCAGCTGAAACAGGTGTGTAAAGTTTAAAGAAAAGATCAGGGCTTAAATTATCACAGATGTAATTTAATTCTTTATTAGCCATATCAAAGAGCTTTCTTGTGTTTTCTTCATCTGTCTGGTAATAGTATATGTTTTTATTGTCTATTGAGTATGAAACAATGCCGTTTTCGTAGATAATGATATAGTATGGATCATCAGATTCGTCATATGGTGTGTATGCGATGTTAAGAGTGTTTCCATTGTAATTAATCATGCAATCGATAATATCGTAGTCCGACGGCAGTTCTTCATAGTTAAATGAATTCATGAACTTTAGCCATTGCGCGTTGTTTTTATTGTTGAAGAACATATTAGTATCATCTTTGGAATTATGTAACTGGAAAAAGAAGTGACACGGATCACATTCAATGAATGAGTTGGTTATAGGAGTATAAAACGATATTTTATCATTGCTTGTATCTGCTTCTGATACAGTGACGGATTCTGTGGGAAGCGTGGTAACATTCTCTGTAGTTGCTTCTGTTGCGGTATTTTCTTCGGTGGGGAGAGTTGTCTCGTTTTCTGTGGAGATGGTATGGACATTTTTGCGGTTTCTGATAAGCCAAGCACCGCCTGAGACAGCTCCTGCTGTGAGTACAAGAGCAGCAGCGGCAGCGACGAATTTCTGCCATACAGTTTTTCTGTACTGTTCAACGCCCGATACCTCAATGCCATTTGATCTGGCGTTGGTGTTGGTCTTTTCGTTGTATATCTTTCTGCTGATATCGAACATTCTCTCCTTTGCACTGTCGGGGACGCTGTTGAATTCGGCGATGCGTTTTATTTCGCTGTCATCTGCATTTTCGAGTATATCGAGATCAAGTTCCATGTCTTTCATATTAAGTCCTCCTTTATTCCCATTGAGCTGAGTTGTTTCCTGAGTTTTTCAAGTGCGCGGCTGCTGCGTACACGTACAGCCTCGGGAGTCATTGATACGAGTTCAGCTATCTCCTTTGAGCTTCGCATAAAGAAATACTTCTGCATTATTATCGTTGAATCGGGTGTGCCGAGGAGCTCTATACACTTCAGAAGTATGGAGCGCAGCTCTTTTTTCTCGACAGTTTCGACTGTATTGTCAGGAGCTTTTAGTTCAGCGGTTTCTTCGTCATCAACTGAGACCGTTGCGAGATTATTTTTTGTGAGCTTTTTGTAAACATCTATAGCTTTTCGTCTTGCAACAGTTCCGATAAAAGCTGATATATTACCGATAGGAGCTTTGTTTTCGTTGTAGTATATGTATACATCGGCGAAAACGTCTCCCACACATTCTTCGATATCCTCAGGTTTTGCGCAGCTGCGGAGTTTACCGTAAACTATAGTATATACATAGCTGAAGTATTTATCGAACAGAGCTCTCTGAGCCTGTTCAGACGAGCGGTCTGCGTTTTTGCGGAATTCATCTTTGGTCATTATCTATCACCTCGTAAAGTAAAGCTTTTTCAATGCATTGCGACGGCTTTCATAATATCTATTCCGCAAAAGCATCATAAACGTAACAGGAAAATATATATTTTTTTGTTTTAATCATAGATCTGCGGCTTTCATCTTGGACTTGACCTCATTATTTACAGAAGGGCATTTTTCTGACATAAAAAGAGCTCCGAGGCAGCACCTCAGAGCTCGTGAAAAAGCATTTATCAGTGATAGTATGAGTCGATACCGAAGTATTCTTCAAGAGTAAGACCGCTGTTATGGATAGCATAAGACATATCTGTACCTACATAGCGGATATGCCATGATTCGTACTTATAGCCTGTGATGTCCTGCTTGCCCTGCGGATAACGGAGGATAAATCCGTACTCGTGGCAGTGATTCTCGAGCCAGACAGCTTCGGGAGTGCCTATGAAGGAGTCGTCTATCTGGTTGACATCAATGGCAAGACCCGTCTGATGCTCGGAATATCCTGGACGTGCGGAATATGTATCTGCTGCTGCCTGTCCGTCACGGGCTACGTAGTTATTGTATATCTGAGCCTGATAATCGTATGAACGGTAGCCTGATGACAGCCATATGTTGAGACCCTGCTGTGAAGCTGCATTCTGGAGCTTGTAGAACTGATTGAGGCAGGTCTGGTCAAGACCTGGAGCAAAGCCGGCAGGGAGGCTGTAGGACTTGTTTGCGATGAGTACGCCCTGAATGTATGTCATGCCGTCGTAGTTGTATACTGTAGGTGCAGCACCGTAATTGCTGTCGTTCGGTGAAGGAGCTGTGGTGTTGGAAGGAGTATACGACGGAGCAGGTGCGGATTGCTGCGGCTGTTCCTGCTGCTGAGCTGGCTGCTGTGCGGCTGCACCGCCGCCTGCGGGAGCAGCTTCGTTTGACTGAGCAGCTGTTGGTGCCTGTGTGGGAGTTTCAGCAGTGGTGGTCGCAGTTGTCTCGATATTGGCAGCTGAAGTGGTTGCAGATGCAGCTGCCTTTGTAGTCGAAGTTGTTTCGCTCTGCACCTTGGCAGTGCCCGATGTTATTTTTGCAGTTGACGCAGAAGGAAGCACGTCAGACTGACCTACGATGTCTTTTCCGTAGCCTGTGCATGAAATGACAGCTGCGAGTAATAATGTAATAAATAAACGTCTTTTCATTTTAAAAATCTCCTTTTGGTATGAACTTCAAGTGCTTTCATACCAATAATCGAATCTAAAAAACAAGGTGTGACATAAAAGAACAACTTTTGAAAAATATTTCTTTCAGCCATTATAGCGTATAAGCGAAGCGTTATGCTATAATGGCCCGATTGCAGGGAGTAAATCTAAGATTTGCGTATCTGCAAGTTCTTTTGCATTCATTATATCACATTTTGCAGCGATATTCAATTGTCATGTTATTAAAAATATGTCCCATTGAAATTAGTATATTTTTATGATATAATAATAAAAAACAAGTCGGAGGTATTCATGGACTACGCGATATACGAAAATACACTGAAGACAGACCGTTTTATTGAGCTTTGGGAGTCTGCGGGCTGGGGCAGCCTCGACCGCGGACTCGTTGAAACTTCACTGAAGAACAGCTATGTTACTTTTGAAGTTAGGGACGGCGAAAAGACTATAGCTATGGCAAGGCTTATCGGTGACGGCGCAATGGCATTCTTTCTGAAAGATCTTGTTGTGCTGCCTGAGTATCAGGGGAAAGGTGTGGGAAGGCGGCTGCTCACTCATATTGAGGAGTATATCCGCAGTCAGCTTAAAGAGGGGTGGTGGTCGTACCTACAGCTTATGAGTGCTAAGGATAAAGAGGAGTTTTACCTGAAATGCGGCTATAAAGCACACCCACATGAACGAAGCGGAGCAGGATTCACAAAAGTACTGATCGGAGGAAAAAATGGCTGAAATAATTATGACTTGCGGCAGGATATGCAGCGGAAAAAGTACCTACGCACAAAAGCTCGGCATGGAGCTCGGTGCAGTGATACTCTCTATCGACGAGCTTATGATATCAATTCTCGGAAAGGAAACAGGCGATATGCATGATGAATATGTTCGCCGAAGCGAGAAGTACCTGTACAAAAAAGCCGCAGAGATAGTCTCTGCGGGAACTGATGTTATCCTCGACTGGGGATTCTGGACAAGGGAGCAGCGCAGCTTCGCAAGGTGCTTCTTTGCCGAGCGCGGCATCGAATGCCAGCTGCATTATATACACGTCAGTGATGAGGAGTGGCAGCGGCGTATAGCTCAGCGCAATGCCGAAGTGGAAGCAGGCACGAATGATGCGTACTTCATCGACGAGGGACTTGCGGAAAAGTTCAGGTCGATATTCCAGATGCCTGACAGATCTGAGGTCGATGTACTTGTTTAAAATGTTTTGCGTTTAATCGCGTTCGATGCAGTAGCACACCTCACCTGTCGGGAGCTCTCCCTGCTGACGGAAGCGCTCAACATTGTCGGTGATGTGCATTTCTGATTTTTCGAGAACTCGTCCCGACTTTGTGTTCTCAGCGCGGTGATAGGCTTCGAGCCGCCTGAAGTCCGTGCTTTTCATTATCTCGGCGATGACAGCCGAAAGAGCTTCTCCTGCGTAGCCATGCCCCTGAAAAGCTCTGCCTATGCAGTATTCGATCTCGGCTGTACGTATGTCCTCATATACTCTGCAAAAGGCTATCTGACCGATGTTCTGACCGCTTTCCTTTTCGATCACAGCCCAGCGGTAAAAGCTGTCGGAGGCGTAACCGCTCATGTATTTGTCAAGAAGCGCCTGAGCTTCTTCGGCTGTGGGATATGAAGGCTCGCCGTATTCGCCCTGCACAGCCTCATCGCCTGCCCAGTTGGTGAGCATATCTTCGAGGTCGTTTTGTGCGAATCTGCGCAGTGTGAGCCGTGGTGTGCTTATGGTTTGTGTGCCGCAGTGTTTCATCGGATACTCTCCTTTGGAATGCGGACGTAGTATGATATATCGTCTTCATCTTTGATATATCCGCCGTTTTTCAGCATAACTCTGAGCGATGCAGGATTATTCCTACGAACTCTGAGATATATCTCGTCTTCGGGAACTGTTTTTGCAGCTTCTTTGAGCAGAAGTGCAAGACCTGCCGAAGCATAGCCTTTTCCACGGTATTCAGGAGCTATGTGATATCCGATATGACCTGCTCCTGTTATACGCGACTCGCAGAGATAGTGGCGGAGGTCGAATTTCCCGCCGATATTTTCGCCGTCCCATAAAAAGTAGGAAGTTGCAGGAACATAGCCTTCGGGGAGGCGTTCACCTTCAGAGTTTGCGATGATACAGTCGAGAGCATCGCCGAAGTCCTGACGGGAAATGCCGTTATATTCATTGATATAGCCGTTTTCGTCGGAGGGGATATCGCGGACGAAAAGGTATTCTTTTTCGATATCGTCTGTATTTGCTGCTTTCAGGTATATCATGATAGTTTCTCCTTTTATAATATTATATATTGAATGAGCCGCTTTTTCAATAGATAAGCTAAACAAAATTAAATATTTATACATTGCTTTTCTGTTTATTGCGTGATATAATCATTATAATTGATTTAATGCTGCGGCATATAGGTCGTTCATACCATAACGCCTGAAATATACGATCCGTTTTTTCAACAGGCAGACAGGAGGAGATACTATGACGGAGATCAGAAAACTCGGGGCAAATGATATTGATATTATAAAAGAGCTGTTCATTTCGGTCTTTACCAGCGAACCGTGGTTCGATGACTGGAGCGACCCTGTTCAGCTCAACAGCTATATCCTTGACCTGATAGGGAATAACAATTCTCTTTCGCTGGGACTTTACGAACATAATGTGCTTGTGGGACTGGCACTTGGCTATATCATGCACTGGTTTGCGGGTACGGAGTACTATATCCATGAGTTCTGCGTAAAGACGGAAAAGCAGGGGAAGGGTCTGGGCAGTGAGTTTATGCGGCTGATAGGCGAATACGTGCGCGGACTCGGTGTGGATCATATCTTTTTGCAGACTGACAGATCGCTGCCTGCTTTTGATTTCTACGTGAAAAACGGCTTCAGGGAGCTTGAAGGCCATGTTTCACTTGTATGCCGTCCGGACGATAAACACTGATGATATGCTGAAAACGCTTTTGCAGCACTGCGGCTGCGGAAGCGTTTTTGAGTAAATAATGACATATCGGTATTTTGTGCGTTTTGCATTATATATGTTTGTGAGTTGTGCAATAAACTTATTCAAAATATTGACAAATCGTGTTCAAAGTGGTATAATAATTTGTAAGTTTGTTTTTTCTGCACTGTGTGTGGCAATGTGGAGGGTAAAGTGCAGGAAAAGGCGTGATTTCGCGTTAATTTCATTTAGGGGTGAGAAGATGGCTGGTAATATCACTACAAAGCTGCTTTATCAGGGCTGCGATACGTTTTTGCAGGCAGTTCTGAAAAAAAGAGATAAAATAAACGAGAAACAGTTGCAGTTCATCAACGGGAACACTGATAAGGGCTTCCTGAATGCAAGATGGGAAAAAACGGCTACAAGAAATGTGCTGAAATATAATGTAAGCAACATGACTGCGCTGTCGGAATATATCAAGCAGACTATGCCGCAGGATAAGTATTTCGCCATACTGAGCCAGTTCCAGAAGATAGTGGAGTTCTGTATGAGCGCAACTATCCCCTATGACAATATCCTGCTGAACGATCTCAAGAACGTGTATTTTGATGTGGAAAAGCAGAAGCTCTATGTAGCTTATCTGCCGCTCCTTGAAAACGGCTACAGAAGTGCCAATATGATAAAGTTCCTCAATAAGCTGAACAAGAATGCAAATATCACTATCACCAACGGAACGGTCATGCAGAAGTACAGCTTCTTCCTTGAGGAGCAGATGAACGCTCAGAAGGACAAGGGCGGCTTTATCTCGCCGAAAAGTCTTCATACAGTGCTCCATGATGTGCTCATGGTGCCTGAGGCAGCCGAGCAGCAGCTGAGCAGCAATGCGGCTCCCGTGAATATCGCTGCTGCGGAGGTAAAGAGCACCGCGCCTGCGGACGACGACTCTGACCATACCATTCTTGTGAACAGGAACAGGAATGCGGACTGCCTTGCTTTCCTGAAGGACGAGAACAACAGGGAGATACCTATAACACGCTTCCCGTTCACTATCGGACGCAGACCAGACAACGATCTTGCGCTTACAGATAAGGGAACTGTCTCCAAGGAACACGCTGTTATAACCTGTTCGGACGGAAGCTTCTACATCGAGGATAAGGGCTCTGCTAACGGTACCTTCCTCAATAATTGTACGGATAATGCAAAGAGGATATCAAAGGAACAGCTCAACAGCGGTGACGTGATCTATTTCTGCGATGTGCCTTACGTGTTTACAGTCAATGCAAGTGATTCGGCAACTGTCATAGTCGGTGACAAAAACGGTGCAGCTGCCAGAAAAGCCGATCCTGCAATGGCAAAAAAGATCGCTTACCTTGTGAATTCATCAAGCAAGGAGCGCATACCTGTGTTCGTTTATCCTTTCACCTGTGCCGAGCTTTCGGGACTTATCATCGGACGTGAAAACAACGGCAGCAGGCACAGCATATTCATCGAGAATATATCCTGTCCGTCACTGAGCGTTGAGGGCTGTGAAGTGCCGTCGGGTGAAAAGACGAGTATATTCTCAGGCTGTAATTTCCTGTATCACGGTATCGTGTATACCTTCTACGAAGAAAACTGACGGTGGGAAATGATATGGAATATGTTTTTTCTTATGTGACGACCGAAGGCGCTGTACGAAAGGTCAATCAGGATTCGCTGTTTATCGCGGAGGCTGCCTTCGAGGACGACAAGGTGCTGTTTGCAGCTGTCTGTGACGGAGTCGGCGGTCTTTCGTCAGGCGAAAAAGCCAGCGGCTTCGTATGCAAGCGCATGAACGAGTGGTTCGCCGATGAGCTCCCCGAGCTGCTGCGCTGTTCAGCGTCAGTCCTCAAAATAAGGGAGTCCATTGACGACAGGCTCCACGAACTCAACGACAGCATAAATTCATATGCCGAAAAACACGCCTCGGATATGGCTACGACTTTTACGGGAATACTTATCATACCGCATATGAACGTGCTCCTGACAGCTCATGTGGGCGATACGCGCCTTTACAAGATAACCGAAAATGAGATAAAGATACTCACCTCCGACCATTCCGTTGTGGGTCAGGAGCTGAGGAACGGCACTATAACCGAGGAAATGGCTGAAAAAGACCCGAGACAGAACCAGCTCACAAACTGCATAGGTGCAGGGCTGGAGGACACTTCTTACGATTACAGCATTTCCGAATTCAGCAAAGGCGATTGTTATATGCTGTGCTCGGACGGATTCAGGAAAAAGGTGTCCGCAGACGAGCTGAAGGTGGCGCTCTGTCCGTCGGCAAACAAAGATGAAAAAACTATCAGGTCTAACCTTGAAAAGCTGAAAAATAAGGTCATTCAGTGCGGAGAAAAGGACAATATCACTGCCCTTATGGTCAAGCTCTGCTGAAAGCGAGGAGATCCGTTTGCTCAACAAAGGCTTTGTCCTTGAAAATAGATACAAGATCGTTAATGTCGCAGGCAAGGGCGGTACTTCTGTGGTGTACAGAGCCGTCGATCTGAAGGCGAATAACGCTCAGCGAGCCGTAAAAGAGGTCATGAAGACAAATGGTACGGACGCTTACAATGCAAGACAGGAGTCGCTCCTGATAAAAGAATTCTATGAGAAGGACGTGAAAAACTCCTTCTTTCCCAATATAATCGAGATCATCGACAATGACCCGAATGCACTGTATATCGTGCAGGACTACATCAACGGAGTCTCTATGGAGAAGCTCCTTGCCTATGATCCCTTCCGTCACAAGACCGTGCTGAGATATGCCAAGGATATATGTTATGTTATGTCGTTCATACATAAATGCGGCTTCATTCACAGCGATATGAAGCCCGACAATATCATGGTCGTGAGGAATGAGGAGGACTTTGAGAACGCAAAGCGCCCCGATAAGTTCGGCAAGCTGAAATTCATAGACTTCGGCTCTGTAATCGAGAGGCAGGAGGGTACATTTGCCTATACTCCCGCCTATGCAGCTCCCGAACAGTTCAATCAGGAGGAGCTGGACGAGCAGACCGATATCTTCAATATAGGCGCTACTCTGTACCATATGCTCACGGGAAAAAAGCCGAAGAACGTTTCTGCCAACGGCGAGCTCGTAAGCTCTGCGGAAAGATTCGTTTTCGACAAGGGTGCAAATGCCGGTCTTGTCAGGATAATACGTAAATGTGTCAGCGATGATAAGACAAAACGCTACCGTTCGTGCGACGAGCTGTATGAGGAGCTCGAAAGAACGGATAACCACACCTATTTCAGAGCAACAGGCATTGTTGCGGGACTTGCGGCACTGTCTCTGTGCGTATCCCTTTTCGCAGGAATAATGGCGAATAAGAGCAGGAGCGAGGACTTCACAAAGCTTGTCGAAAGAGCTGAAAATACCGCCGAGTATTCTGCCCGTGCAGACGCTTTTGAGAAGGTGATAATCGCTGACGGTTCTTATGCCGATGCTTACCTGAAGCTCATCGAGCTGTACAAGAACGATATGGTGTTCGATGCCGATGAGACCGAACAGATACTTGCTCTCATCAATGAGAATATCAATCTGCTCAAAAAAGATCCGCAGTATGAGGAAGTCGCCTATGAGCTGGGCATACTTTACTGGTATTACTATTTTTACGGGAATACCAGCGACGATGTTTCTCAGCAGAGCGGCAGCACTTCGGGCAAGATAGCTTCCGTAAAGTGGTTCAGGGAAGCACAGACACAGAATTTCAGGAAGCGCTCTCCCGATAAGTACGAGATAGCTCAGGTATACTGCGCTATTGGTGATTTCTGCTCGCAGACACAGAAAAAGGAGAATGAGCTGCTCAAAAAGAACTACTGCAGCGATCTCTGGGACAGCATGAAGGCTCTCAGCGAACTGGTGGAGGAGGCTAATGCCGATTCCGAGATAATAATCCTTGAGACATATAAAACTCTTATCAACCTTGAATACGCCAATATGAGA
The DNA here is from genome assembly GCA_902780115.1 of Ruminococcus flavefaciens. GTDB lineage: Bacteria > Bacillota > Clostridia > Oscillospirales > Ruminococcaceae > Ruminococcus > Ruminococcus flavefaciens_Y. The sequence goes on from CACZEJ010000015.1 coordinate 16,218, forward strand.
GAGCTTGCGAAGTCAGGTATAAACTATGATGAGCAGAAGAGCTTTCTTGATGATATAAAGGAAAAGACCGAGAGTATCAATACCGCAGATGATTCTGCAAATGAAGCAAAGAGGTACGTACTTCGCTTCTATAATGACATAATTGAGGAGATACAGGGCGCATAATGAACGGAGGTGCGGGGAATGGATTCACATAGCTGGCAGATGATCTCACAGATATTTCTGTGGCTGGGGATACTGCTGCTCATATGTACCGTTGTGATCGCGGCAAGGTATAAGGTCGTCGCCAATCTCGTATCAGAGATCAAGGCTAAAAAGAGCCCTTCAGAACCGCTGAAGGAAGTTCATTCTGCGGTGATGTCAGGCTCGGGAAGCGTTACGGAAACTGCCGTGAACGCTCAGAATGACGATGATAATATAACCGTTGTTGTTGGCAGGAAAAAAGCCGAAACGGTGAATGATACAATTGTGGTCAGCAGAAATAGCGGTCCTGAAAACGATTTCAGGATAATAAGAAATATTATTGTGATAAACGCCGATCCTGATGTGATCGACGACCGTAGGAGTAAAAAATGAAAGTTATCAAAACAGCCTTTGGAATTTCCGCTGCTGCTTTAACTATGGCAGCGGGTATGAGTTCATACGGGACAGCAGATGCGATAAGCTATACTGCTCCGTCAAAGATAGAGCTGAATATGGGAGGCATCGAGATAGACAGATCGACGCTGAATGCGGACAGGGTAGTGGAGATACCTGTATACATCTGGAACAATCCGGGATTCGTGTCGCTGAATGTCATCTTTGATGTTGACGAAAGACTGAGATTTGACAGCGATCACGTTATCAAAAGCGATGCCAACGGTCTCGTGGGAGTAAATATTTACGGCTGTTCAGGCCGTGATAATACTATATCAGCTTCGTTTATGGCAGAGAACCGATTTACTGATGACGGCAAGATAGGTACGTTCATTGTTACCGTTCCCGCGGGAACTCCCGCAGGCACTTACCGTGTGAATATATGGGAATCCTGCGGAGATTTCACCACCACGATAATGACTCATAACAATAGCGCGGCTGTATTCGGTCTGGAATGCTTCTCTGTGGTTGACGGCGGTATAATAGATGTTATCGACCGCGGCGGTGAACGTCCGCCCGAACCTCAGTATAATGAGGAGAACCCTCAGGAACAGCAGAATAATGAGGAGCAGCATGACGAAAAGAAAAATGATGATCCCCAGAATGAAGCGGCTGCTCCTGTGACTACATCGGCAGGCACGGAAACGACTAAGGTAACTGAAAAGGTAACTACAAGCGGAAAAGCAAAGAAGACGAGCGTAACATCTGAGGATACCTCGGTAACAGTGTCTTCTACAGTGTCCTACGTTCAGAATAGCATAAATACTCAGAATACAGACAATGAGGAGATAGCTTCTCAGAAACAGGAGAACAATACACTTGAAAGATTTCTGTTTCCTGTTGTCTGCTCGGCAATAATGATCGCTGTTTGTGCGGCAGTCGTTATATCTATTATTAAGGGAGGCAGTTGATAATGAATAATGGCGGATTTGATCTTAAAAGAAAAATAGCTTTTGCTGCGGCACTTCTTGTAGTATCACATTCTGTGGGAGCTATGCCCATAGCTTCGGCTGCTCCTGTGGCTGTGAAGGTGCAGAACATCAACAGACAGGCAAAGGCGGAAGAAAATAACGAAGAGCCTGCTGCTCCTGCGGAAACAACGACTTCGGCTGCGGTCACAACTTCTGCCGAGACCACATCGGCTGTTGCTGCAACAACTACTGTATCGGAAACCACAGCTGCTGTCACAACAACGCAGAATCCGTATAATGAATATAAGATCACAGTAAATTCGATCGAGCTCGATTATGAGGGATTTTCAAGCCTTGCATCACAGGCACTGGGAGATAATATCATCATAGAGGTCGATCCTGAGCGTAATTACAGCAATACCGTAAAGGTCCCGAAGGATAATTCGATAAATCGCAAAGATATCTACATTTTCCAGAAGAGCATAAAGTTTACCCTCGTTTCCTTCAAGAATAACGAGCTGGTCTATGATGTCAGCTACAGGGTGAGCGTGGATAAAAACGTCAGAAACGTCGAAATAACCGATGAAGACGGTGAAAAACTGTCCGAAAGCGTATATCTCCCGCACGGCTCGAAAGTCAATGTCAAGCCGCTCCCTGCGTATATGCTCGACGATAGCGACGATGCGAAGTCCTTTACGCTCGATACTGCTATGTGGGTCAAGGTGACCGACGAGAACGGCGAAGGCTTCAATCTCGATATAAGCAACCAGAAGCACAGCGTCAAGCCCAAGAAATTCAGCATAAATATCTCGAATTATCATAAGGTCTATCATGAGGTTAATGAGAACCAGTCCGATGAGACAGGTCAGAGAGAATTCAAATGGAACGAGATAGATGATTTCTATATCTATAGTAAAGATAAGTGCGCCCTTATAGTTTCCTATGATAACAAGGTTGAGACATACGAGCTCAAAAATGAGAGGTTCTACCTGAAGGATCTCCTGAAATCGGAGAAATTCAAATACATCAACGGAGCAAGGTTCAACATCACAGGTGTCAATCATAAGCTTCACGTAAAGTCTGTGTTTGACGGCTCTGAAACGACAAAAGAGTCGGATATAAATGTCGAGAAGGGCGACGGCAGCGACTATATCATACGTGTGCCGTACCTTGAGAGCAACAATTACCGCCTTGTAAGCTATGACTACAAGGGCAACACGTTCTATGTCAATAATGAATATCAGGACAAACTGATCGACAAGGAAAATTTCTACAGGATAACTGTTGACAGTGAGGAAAAGAACATAACTCTCCATTATTCGCAGATCAGTATGTTCGGAAAATACTCCTTCGTTCCCACAAAAGATGTATACAGAAGGAGCGAACACTGTTATGTGTACGACTCTGCGTCGCCAACTCCGAAATTTATGAATTTCAGCGCTGATTTTGACGGAAGCAACATATATTACAGCTTCCTCAGAGGCAAAAATACGCTGGAAAGCGGAAAGTACAGCATTGTTGAGAGATCGAGGACGTTTGCTGTAGATGTTAAGAATATCGGCTATCCTAAGTTCATTTTCGTTACCAATATCTTAAAGAACGGTGATGTGCTGGAGGGCGGTCTTGAAAACAGTATCTGCTTCTATGACGACAAAAATGCTCCGAGTGTTACCGTTGAACCGACAGACGGCTGGAGCGGAAAAGGCGGTCTTGAATTCAGAGTAAATACCGATGACAGCGAAGAATGTCCCGTAAGCGGCGGCGGTGAATCTTTCTATGAGCAGAATCTCATAAAGGAAGTATTTGATAAGTACATCAATGATCTTTCCGATGACAAGCGGCAGATAAGCGCTCTTTATGTGGGCGATTACAGGTTCGACCGTCCTGCTGACGGCTGGAAGGACGGCGTTGAGCAAGAAGGCACAGTCGAGACTGTAAGCATTACGAAGGCGGAAAATGCGCTTATTACCGTTCTTGCGGAGACAGACCTTTCAATACTGGGAGCGGAATACGCTTCTCACCCCGAAACAGATGCATTCTATCAGGGATTTGTCAGGGGCGGCGGCTGTACAAGCCTTTCAGCTTACTACACAAAGCTGGCAAAGACCACTCCCGAGGACGAGATGCCCGCAGAGGCAGTTGCCTTTGAACGCGCATATGCAGCTTATAATAAGGCTGTTGACAGCGAAAACACCGAGGCTGCTGCATTAAAGAGACAGGTAGTCCCAACGCTTGTATACAGCGCTGAGGAAAACAAGTTCATTATAAAGGTGAAAGCTGTTGACAAGCTGAAGGATACAGTTATCGAGAACAAGAAGCTTGTCGTATATGCTGTTGATAATAACGGAAATTCAGACCGTACAGGCAAGTCTGAGACTGTCACTGTCAATCTTGACGGAGAAGCTCCTGTAATCCACGATAAAAATGATAAGAAGATAAGCGTGGGCGGAACTGCCGAATTTGTCAGAGAGAAAGATGGTGTCAGTGAGTATGTCATCATGGCAGGCTCTGTTATCAGTGCATATATCACTGACAAGGGCATGGGTCTTGCTGAGGGAAAATGCGGCTTCAGCACCGAAAAAGAACCTTCTTTCACCATGGACGGCGATGACAGCGGCAAATTCACCTACACATTCAGCGATGATGATCTTGATGATAAAGAGCTCAAGAGCTTCATAAGCATAAAGGCTTCCGACAGGGCAGGCAACGATGCTTCGCTGGACAGCGGCGAAACTGCTGAAAAGATAAAAGTTATCATTGATAAAACCGCTCCGAAAAGCGAGATCCTCAATAACTCTGTTTCCGAGAACTGCTTCACTCAGGTGACAGGCGAAGATGAAAACAGGCAGGAAAAGAAGTGGTTCAGGAACTACAGCGATGTAAGACTTGACATCAGGGCGGCTGACTTGTATCCTGACAAATGTTCGGGTATAAGAAGTCTAAATATCAGTGTCAACGGACGTGAAAAGAACATAGTTCTCGCCGACAACGGCATCAGTGAAGAAAAGCTGAATACTGCGGGAAAATACTATGTAGCGCTTGAATCCGCAGAAGATGCGAACTTCTTCAACGCTTTCCTCAGAAGCAGCGATGACAAGAAGTTCAGCGTGCTTATATGTGAAAATGTCCCTTGCATCAGCGAAGGCGATCAGAGTGAGAATATCGAAAAGGACAGCGTAAGGATAGGCTTCTGCGCTGAAGACTTTGCTCATAATTACAGCGTGACCAAGTACGAGACAGTTTATGTGGATCTTTCTGATCCTACGGTTGTTTCGGCAGAGGTGAACGGCAGGAATTTCATCAGGAGCGGCGACTACCGCTATGATATTTTCAGCCGCGGTGAAGCTGTTGTCAGCATCAGAGTGACTGATGATGCTCCAAGCTCGGGTATCGCAAGTGTGTATGCTTCGCTTTATAACGAAAAAAATGTTTGCGTTTCTGAGAAAATAAGCGCCGAGAGATCGGAGTCTGCGGACATATGGAATGTGAGAGTTCCTGTTGACTTCAAGGGCTATCTTGTTATATATGCAGAGGACAATGTGAGAAGAATTTCCTCTGAAGTCCGTACTAACGGCATAATCACGGAGAGCGGTGAAAAACACTCGGAGGAGCCGCATATAAACTTCGTGCTCCCTTCGACAAGCCACAAGGACAGGGACGGCAGACCTCTCTACAGCAGCGATATTTCTGTTGATATCACTGCGGAGGATAAGTTCTCGGGCATCGCGGAGATAATTACTTCCGTTACGGGAAGAAACAGCAGCTCCGTAACCGTTGACGCGGCAGGTGAAGTATCGGGAGCCGATGCAGGTGAATGGCATGATACCCCGAATAACAGGGAATACAACCTTGTTTCCGAGCTCTCGCGCAAGCTGGACATAGCTCAGGATTCAAACAATATCATTGTTGACATAAGTCTGAAGGATCAGGCAGGAAATCCGCAGGATACTTCTCATGAGACAGTTAATTTCAGCATTGACAAGACCGATCCGAAGATAGATGTTACATATACCGATCTCAGCGGAAATCCCGAAAACGGCAGCAAGACCCTTTACAATACCGCAAGACGTGCGCTGATAACTGTTACTGAGCGCAATTTCGACAGCTCCCTTGCTGAGGTGCTTGTAAACGGTTCAAGACGCAGCGTTTCGTGGTCTCATGTCAGCGGGACAGAGGGTACTGACGATGCTAAGTATCGTGCAGAGGTAACGTTTGAGGCTGACGGAAATTATGACCTTAATGTCAAGTGTACAGATATGGGCGGCAGAACTGCCAATGAGTATAAGCAGAGCTTCGAGATAGACCGCACTCCGCCTTCGCTGAGTGTAGGCTTCGATAAGTCTGTGACCAATTCTCATTATTATAATGAGCCTGTTACCGCGACATTAAGGATATCCGACGTGAATTTCGATGCTCAGAGCATAAATATCACAGGTACTTACAATAACAAGTCCGATGGCTTCCCGACAGCTTCTGCATGGACAAAGTCGGGAAATGACTATGTTTCGTCCATAAGGTTCGAGAAGAACGGCGAGTACGAGATAACTGTATCGGGACGCGATAAGGCCGGCAATGCGCTTGAGAAATATACGTCAAAGTTCTGCATAGATACTCAGAAGCCTGCTATCCGTACAGATAACGTGAGCAGGTCTAACAACGGAAGCGAGATACGTCCGCGTATCGAGTTCACCGACACTAACCTTAATAAGGACAGCATCAAGATCGAGCTGGACGGCGCTAACCGAGGCAAGTCGCTGGAGTACAGCGGCGAGCTTATCGAGAAGAAGGACGGTTACGAGTACGTCTTCGATAATTTCCCGCAGACTGCCGAGTATGACGATATTTATACCATCAAGGCAAGTGCAAGGGACAACGCCAACAATAAGCTCGAACAGAATGTGAGCTTCTCGGTAAACAGATTCGGTTCCACATTCTCCCTTGATGAGGCTACGGCGTTCGTTATCGGCAAGTTCATTTCGGAGCCGCGCGATATCGTCATCACCGAGCGTAATGCCGATAAACACGCAGAACCAAGCAAGGTATATATCACAAGAGATACC
>CACZEJ010000016.1 GCA_902780115.1 Ruminococcus flavefaciens
CGTGAGCAATACATTTGCCTTTAAAGTTCTTCTCATAAAATCTTCTTGCTTGACTTTCGTTATTTGCTTTAATTTGCATTTCACGATGTCTAGTTTTCTTATCAGCGTTCCAAATATATTCATATTCTACGTTGTAGGTCTTGATAGGCTTATCTTCATATTCGGAATACCAAATACCTCTTGCCCAAGGACATTGCTTTAAAGTTTCTTTCCAAATGTGGTCTTCATCACATTCAACAATAATTTGCTTTTTGTTAGATGAGTGGATCTCCACTATCATCTGACGTCCGAGGATTCTTGTCGATGCGCCGGAAGAAAAGTGTTCTTCTGTGACGGTACAGCAGGCGAGACCAATAAAGCCATCGCACCTTTCGGCCTTTCCACAAGCGGCGAGACTCTTACACTTACAGATAATTCAGGCAATATCGCATCACAGATAACCTTTGATGCAATGGCAAAGGATACTTCATACGGTCAGTATCCCGACGGAAGCGGCGAATTCTATGTTCTCAGCGGAACTCCCGATGCTGCAAACGCAGCTCCCGAGGGCTCAAACGCTGTAAGGACACCTTCCTTCTCGGCTGAGAGCGGCTTCTACGACAACGGCTTCGCACTCACTATCGACGTTCCGCAGGGAACTACGGTATACTATACTACCGACGGCAGCGATCCTTCAACCGAATCCGAGAAATACACAGGCGCTATCACTGTCAGGGATATGACAAGTGAGCCTAATAAGTACAGCGCAAGAACCGATGTTACCGCTTATACAGATATATTAGCTCCTGACGAGGGCGTTCTCAAGGCAGCTGTTGTACGTGCGGTAGCGGTTGACTCACAGGGCAGAAAGAGCTCCGTGATAACAAAGACATACTTCATTGGTTCTGCCAATGTTGAGAGATACAAAAAAATGAAGGTCATCTCACTCGTTACTGATCCCGATAACCTTTTCGATTACGAGAAAGGCATCTACGTAAAGGGTAAGGTTTACGACGAGGGCGGCACAGGCTTCACATTCCCGGGTATGGGAGACTGGGGCAACGGTCAGAACGGTCAGAACGGCTGGAACATGGGCGACCAGAACGGTCAGAACGGCTGGAACATGGGCGATTGGGGTAACCTCAATCTCGGCGGAGCAGGCGGTCCTGCGGTACTGGCAGATGAAGACGGTCAGCAGAACGGCGGCTGGAACATGGGCGGCTGGAATATGGGCGACCAGAACGGTCAGAACGGCGGTTTCGGCGGTCAGCCCGGTGCTCAGCCCGGCGCAGGCGGTGCATTCGGCTTCGATATGGGCGATATGGCGTTCATGTCTCAGGCTAACTACAACCAGAAGGGTCCTGAGTGGGAGCGCCCCGCAAATATCGAGGTCTTCGAGAACGGCAAGAGCGTTCTTTCACAGGACGTAGGCATCAGAACTAAGGGTGCAGCTTCCCGTGCATGGCCGCAGAAGAGCTTCAACATCTTTGCTCGTCAGGACTACGGCAAGAGCAGCGTGGAGTATGACCTCTTTGAAGGAAAGGCTACAAAGGAAAAGAATAACAAGGTCATCGACAAGTTCGACGGCTTCACTATAAGAAACGGCGGAAACGACAACATGGCAGGCTTCTTCCGTGATTCCGTGAACCAGTCTCTCGTAGGCGACAGAGATATGGCTACACAGGCTACAAGCGAGTGTATCCTCTTTATCGACGGCGAATTCTGGGGCATCTACCAGCTCATGGAGAAGTACAATTCCGACTACTTCAAGTCTCACTACGGCGTTAAGAAGAACGATGTTGCATTCATCAAGAACAGCAAGCTCGAAGAAGGAAACGATCAGGATCTCAGCGACTGGAACAACCTCCTCAGCGAGATATCCAGAGCGGATATGACCAGCGATGCAGCTTATCAGCAGATATGCCAGAAGCTCGATGTCCAGAGCTTCATCGACTACTTTGCAGCACAGATCTACTGGGCTAACAAGGACTGGCCAAACAACAACAGCGCTGCATGGAGAGCTAATACCGTTGACGAGAGCAATCCTTACGCAGACGGCAAGTGGCGCATGGTACTGTTTGATACTGAATATGCTTCAAGCCTTGCGGATAAGATAAACGAGACAGGTCCTACCTATAACAGCTTCAGCCAGTTTGGCGGCGGCGGAATGGGCTTCGGTTTCGGCATGGGCGGCGGCGGTTCGCTCAGCGGAGCTTTCACAGCTCTCATGAAGAACGAAGAGTTCAGGAAGCAGTTCGAGCTCAGCTTCATGGATATGGCAAACTATAACTTCGATACAAAGAAGACAAAGGCTGCTATCAGCTACTACAAGGGCTTCAAGCAGCAGATACTCGATACATATAAGCGCTTCCCGTCATCGAAGCATACTCACAACGAGCAGACCTTTGAGGAGGATTATCAGCTCCTTGAGACCTTCTACAACACAAGATACAGCAATGTAACAAGCCAGATGAAGTCGTATATGGGGCTTACAGGCAGCCTTGCAAGTGTTACGCTGAACAACGACGGCAGCAAGGGCTCTGTAAAGTTCAATACCATAAAGCTTGATGATTCCGAAAGCACATATACAGGTAAATACTTCACAGATTATCCTGTGACTGTAAAGGCAACAGCGAAGGAAGGCTACAGCTTCGACCACTGGGAGGTAACAGGTGCGACCGTTGCAAATACAAGCTCTGACGAGATCACTGTTCCTGTAAGCGAAGGCGTTTCTATCAGAGCCGTATACAAAACAGGAAGCGTTCAGCCGCCTGTAGAGACTACAACGACTACACAGCCGCCTTCATACAGCGAAGCAGTTTTCGGTGATGCTAACTGTGACGGTTCCATCGACCTTTCAGACGTAGTTCTTATCATGCAGAGCCTTGCAAGTCCTGACAGGTACGGTCTGAACGGAACAGAGGCTACACATATCACAAGACAGGGTCTGACAAACGCAGACTGTTCAGGTGAAAAGGGCGTTACAACCGCTGATGCACAGGCGATACAGCTTTATCTCCTTGGTATCATTCCTTCTCTTCCCGAGAAATAATAATACATTCTCAGCCATACGCATTTCCTCTGCGTATGGCTGAAGCACTATATGATATAAAAATAGCCAATGCTTTTTACAGCATTGGCGTGTTTTTTATGCCTTTATCTCGGTGTAATAGAATACCGCAAGCTGAGTTCTGTCGCGCAGGTCGAGCTTGTCGAGGAGACCGCTTATATAATTTCGGATAGTGCCTTCGCCGAGGAAGAGCTTTCCCGATATTTCCTTGTTGCTCAGTCCCTCTGCCACCAGCTCGATTATCTCGCGTTCCTTGTCGCTGATGCCGTGAGCTGCAAAATCGTAAGTCTCACGGGGCTTGATGAGCTCAGGCAGCTTAGTGATTATCTGGTTGCCGAAAACGCTCTGACCGCCCATTACAGCTTCGAGAGCAGGAGCAATCCCGTCAAAATCCTGCTTTAGTATGTATCCCTTTGCCCCCATGTTCAGAGCTTTTATGATGTACTCGTCGTCCGAGAACGTGGTGAGGTAGAGTATGCGCGCGTCGGGATAGCTTTTCAGTATCCTTTCGCCTGCTTCCAGACCTGTTATTCCCTCCATGCGAATATCCATAAGCATCACATCGGGCTTGATCCGGCTGTAGAGCCTTATGGCTTCCTCGCCGCTGGAGCCCATTTCGGCAACTTTTATTTTCCCTGTGCTTTCGAGTATGGTCTTCAGCGAAAGGGCTACAAGCTTGTCGTCATCTATTACTATGATATTCATACTTTACTCCTTTATGAAAGATCTATATCAGTTTTTTCTGCATAACTACAGCGTTTTCACGCGGATCGGTATAGAAGTTCCTGCGCACGGACAATTCTTCAAAGCCGAATTTTTTATAGAGTGAGATAGCCGCTTCGTTGGACTGGCGAACTTCAAGGAAGATGCTCTCTGTATCCTTCGGGAGAAGCTCTGCAAAGCGCTTTAGCAGCTTTTGAGCAAGACCCTTTCTGCGGTAGTCGGGGTGGACGGCAACGCTGGTGATATCGGCTTCGCCGACAGCAGTATATCCCGACAGCAGAGCGATAACACGAACGTCGTCCGTTATATACAGAACTATGCCGTTATCCTTCTGAGTTTCCGAGCGGAAGGACTCAGCCGACCAGCCGTCAGCTCCCACACAGAGCTTGTCGAGAGCGGAGAGCTGCGCGAAAATATCGTCATTGAACTGAGAATCAAGGATATCGTATTGAGAATTATTCATTGTATCTCTCCTTTGGGGTCACATGGATTTATTGCAGGGACGGCGTTCCCTACAAACTAACGGCTCAAACATTAGCCTTTGGCATCATACCATGATTTTCCCTGGTGCACATCGACTTCGAGAGGTACGCGCATATCGTAAACGTTCTGCATTTCCTCTTTGAGGAGCTCCGCACACTTGTCCGCGCAGGAAATATCCGATTCTATGATAAGTTCATCGTGGACCTGCAATATGAGATTTGCATCGAGCTTTTCCGATTTCAGGCGGTTGTAGACGTTTATCATAGCTATCTTGATAAGGTCTGCGGCAGTTCCCTGAACAGGAGTATTCATAGCGATTCGCTTGCCTGCTTTCTGGATATTCTTGTTCGAGGACATAAGCTCGGGGATAACACGTTTTCTGCCGAACATTGTGGATACATAGCCTGTTTCCATAGCATTGGCTATAGTTTCCTTCATAAAGCTGCTTATCTTTGAGTACTTGTCCATATAATCGTCGATGTACTTCTGAGCCTTGGGCTTTGATATTTTCAGTTCTTTCGCAAGCGAGAAGGCTTCTTTTCCGTACAGTATACCGAAGTTGATAGCTTTTGCGGCGCTTCTCATTTCGGGAGTTACCATAAACAGCGGCATATCAAAGACCTGTGCCGCAGTTGAGGTGTGGATATCCTCGCCTGATGTGAAGGCTTCGGTCATATTTTCGTCGCCGCAGAGATGTGCCATTACTCGCAGCTCGATCTGGCTGTAGTCGGCGTCTATGAGGGTCCTGCCCTCGGCTGCGGTGAAGAACTTTCTCATCTGTGAGCCCAGCTCTGTGCGGACGGGGATATTCTGCATATTCGGTTCGGTGGAGCTGATACGGCCTGTTCTGGTCTCAGTCTGCCTGAACCATGTGTGTATACGTCCGTCGGGAGCTATCTTGTCGAGAAGTCCCACGACATAAGTGGAGTTCAGCTTTGTATACTGCCTGTATTTCAGAACGTTATCGACAATGGGGGCGTAGTTGCGGAGCTCCTCAAGGACTTCCGCGCCCGTAGAGTATCCGCTCTTTGTCTTCTTTTGTGCAGGAAGTCCCATTTCCTCAAACAAAACTGTTCCCAACTGCTTTGGTGAGGCGATGTTGAATTCATGACCTGCTTCGTCGTAGACCATCTGCTGAGTTTCCTCTATCATTTCCGAGAGGTATACGCCGAAATCCTCAACGCCTTTTTTGTCGATGAGTATGCCGCTGTCCTCCATGGAAGCAAGCACCTCCGTGAGCGGCAGCTCTATCTTTTCAAGGAGTTCGGTCATGCCCTCGGAGTCTATCTCAGCGCGGAGCTTCTTCACAAGGGCGCTGAGTGACAGCAGCTCGGCAAGCTCTCCGTTTTCGCTGTAAAAATGCACACCATACTCGGCGCAGAGCTTATCGACAGTGTACTCGGAGGCGGAGTTGTTGAGCAGATAGCCGCATATAGCAGCATCGTTCCTTATATTTTTCAGTTCACCGCCGCGAGCCATAGCCCAGCGGTAGTGTGCCTTTGCGTCGTCGGTGGACTTAGCGCAGTCCGAACCAAAGAAAGCGAGTATGAGCTTCTCGTCGTCAGTGGTATAAACGTTGTTGCCGTCACGCACAGAGAGCTTTTCGTCGCGGAAAAGGTACTCGCATTCAGTGAGCTTTTCGATGATATCAGTTGTAAGCTCGCTTACCTTTGCGTCAATTACGGGAGCTTCCTCGGCTTTGACTTCGGTAGCAGCATTAGCGCTCTCGGCAGCACTTATGCCCAGCTTGTCGAGGAGCTTGAACATTTCCAGCTCAGTGAGCATCTGACCGATAGCAGTTTTGTCGGGAGTGCCTAATTTGTAGCTTTCAAGGTCATTATCTATGGGAGCATTACGGACGATAGTTGCAAGCCACTTGCTCTCCTTTGCTGATTCCACACCTGCGGCAAGCTTAGCCTTCACGCCCTTTGTAAGGGAAGAATCCTCGTAGTTCGCATAGAGGTTTTCGATGCTTCCGTATTCCTTGATAAGGGAAGAAGCAGTCTTTTCGCCGATACCTGCAACGCCCTTGATGTTGTCGGAGCTGTCACCCATGAGAGCTTTCAGGTCGATGAGTTTTATGGGCTCGAAGCCGTAGTCCTCGTTGAAGCGTTCTGGAGTGTAGTATATGTTTTCCTTATTGGTAGCAAGGATGACCGTTACCTTATCGTCGATGAGCTGAAGGCTGTCACGGTCGCCCGTGAGAACATAGCACTCATTTCCGCTGTCAGAGCAGAGCTTTGAGAGAGTGCCGAGGATATCATCGGCTTCAAAGCCTTCACACTCCACGACTTTAACGCCCATGAGAGTGAGGAGGTCTTTTACTCTCGGGAGCTGTTCGGCAAGCTCGGGCGGCATACCCTTGCGGTTAGCCTTGTATGTCTCCACAGCCTTGTGCCTGAACGTAGGGGAGCGCAGGTCGAAAGCAACTGCAACGGAATCGGGAGCAACGTCGCTGACATTGCGCAAGTATATATTCATAAAACCGAAAATTGCATTGGTGAACTGCCCTTTTTTATTGGAAAGCATTTTTATGCCGTAGAATGCGCGGTTGAGTATGCTGTTTCCGTCTATTGCGAGAAGCTTCATAAATACCTCCTGTTTTTTAGCACGGTACTTATATAGAATTTTTTACGCGAGCTATTGAGGAAAACCTTTCCTCAGAAAGGTGTCCCCCGATAATTCCATGTAAAGTTTCTATATGAGTATTCCGCTTAGCCGTTAGCCATGTTTTGATTCGGAATGCGGAATTCGGAATTGATCGTGTCCGCTGATGCGGACGGATCTAAATATGTATCATGTTACAATTTTGTAGGGGCGGCGTTTCGCCGCCTGCGAATAACACGATGACAATACCGTTTGTAAAAATGAACATGAATAAATTATGTTGGAATACTTGTAGGGGCGAACATTGTTCGCCAGTGTTTGATTCATGCCCTTATTTATAAATTGAGTTGTTGTATTGTTTTTCACGGGCTGCCAACGGCAGTCCTGCATTGCTGTTAGCTGATCCTGAATAATATTATACCACATTATAATTAAAATAGCAAATGCAGCGCGGCGAGCTTGACAAAAATATAACAACGTTCCGTTTTTTATATATCACGGCAACGGTCTACAGCGTAATGACAGGGGTCTTTCCTCGGTAAAAGCAATAAATGCAATAACTTTAGGTAATATTGCTATTCCGAAAAAATACCGTTAAAATATACCCTGCCGCTATTGACACATTGACAAAAAATAGATATAATAGTATTAGAGGAATGTTTGATTTTTGTCAAATATCCTGTTACGCGGCATATTCCGCACATAAGATGATAATTTTTTAGGAGGTATTATACAATGTCATTGACAAAGAACCCCAATGTATTAAAGTGGGTTGACGAGATGGTTGCTCTCTGCCAGCCTGATAAGGTAGTTTGGATCGACGGCTCTAAGGAGCAGCTCGATGCCCTCACAGAAGAAGTTACTTCACTCCCTGATGACAGCTGGGACAAAATGTACAAGCTCAACCAGGAGAAGTATCCTAACTGTCTCTACCACAGAACACGCGCTAACGACGTTGCTCGTGTTGAGGACAGAACTTTTATCTGCTCTAAGGAAAAGAAGGGTGCAGGTCCTACAAATAACTGGATGGCTCCTGACGAGATGAAGGCTCTCCTTACACCTATGTACAACGGCGTTATGAAGGGCAGAACAATGTATGTTATCCCATATTCAATGGGTCCTATCGGTTCTCCTCTTGCTAAGGTAGGTGTAGAGGTTACTGACTCTATCTACGTTGTTCTCAACATGAACATCATGACACGTATGGGCAAGCAGGCTTTCGAGAACCTTGGTGATACTTCCGATGATTTCGTAAGAGGTCTCCACTCAAAGGCTGACGTTGATCCTGAAAAGAGATATATCGTTCAGTTCCCTGAGGAGAATACGATCTGGTCTATCAACTCTGCTTACGGCGGAAACGTTCTTCTCGGCAAGAAGTGCTTCGCACTCCGTATCGCTTCCTTCCAGGGCAAGAACGAGGCTTGGATGGCTGAGCATATGCTTATCCTCGGTCTCAAGAAGCCAAACGGCGAAGTTAAGTATATCACAGCTGCATTCCCATCAGCTTGCGGTAAGACCAACCTTGCAATGCTTATCCCACCAGAGGGATACAAGAAGGACGGCTATGAGATCTTCACAGTCGGCGACGATATCGCTTGGATGAAGCCCGGCAAGGACGGCAGACTCTACGCTATCAACCCTGAGAACGGCTTCTTCGGCGTTGCTCCGGGAACAAACGCTAAGTCCAACTACAACGCTCTTGCTTGTACAAAGGAAGGCGCTATCTTCACAAACGTTGCTCTCGACAACAGCGACAACACTGTATGGTGGGAGAAGCTCAACGAGAATCCGCCTAAGGACGCTACAGAGTGGACAGGTATCAAGTGCGACGGTGAGGCTTGGGTAGCTGAGGGCAAGAAGCTTGCTCATCCAAACTCAAGATTCACAGCTCCTGCAAAGAACTGCCCATGCATCTCTCCTGAGTTCAACAACCCAGAGGGCGTTCCTGTATCAGCTATCATCTTCGGCGGCAGAAGAGCTACAACAGCTCCTCTCGTATATCAGTCATTCGACTGGACACACGGTACATACATCGGATCAGCTGTTTCTTCTGAGACAACTGCTGCTGCAACAGGTGCAGTAGGCGTACTCCGTCACGATCCTATGGCTATGAAGCCATTCATCGGCTACAACGTAGGTGACTACTGGGCACACTGGCTCGAAATGGGCGCAAGACTCGGCAGCAAGGCTCCTAAGATCTTCAACGTTAACTGGTTCAGAACAGACGATGAAGGCAACTTCCTCTGGCCTGGTTACGGCGAGAACATGAGAGTTCTTGACTGGATCATCAAGAGAGTTGACGGCGAAGTTGACGCTGTTGAGACTCCTATCGGATACCTTCCTAAGGCTGAGGATATCAACCTCAAGGGTATCGAGGACGAGGTAACTCCTGACGCACTCAAGATGCTCCTTACAGTTGATAAGGAAGAGTGGAAGAAGGAGATCGCTGAGATGAGAAGATACTATGACGAGGACATCAAGGCTAAGGGCGGCAATATCCCACAGGCACTCTACGATGAGCTCGACATGATCGAAGCAAATCTCAACAAGTAATTATTTTTGCTCAGATAGATAAAAGGCTGTCGCTTATGCGGCAGCCTTTTTTATGTGTATATAGTATTTGAAGATTATTCGTAAATTACTGTGTATTCACTTGTAGATTCAGAAATCTTTAAAAGATCATTTAGAACTTTTTTAGCATTTTCGGTAACAGAAGGCAAGAACTCAGCATCATTTTTCAGCTTTTCCTCTTTTTCTTCTTTTAATTTGCTCATAAGCTGGGTGTAGTCTTCTAATTTTGTTTCTGTAAATATAGAATTTTTGGCATCATAAAATTTGAAACTGTTTTCATCTATTTCATGTGCCATCAATGTTGGAGCAGGAAGAGTAACGGAGATCGTTTTTGTTTCGTTGTTGATATCGTAGGTTATTTGTGACATATCAATACCCGCGCTTATTATTCCGCTATATGTAAATATTACTTTATCTGTGGTTAAAGGAATCTTATAGCCAAATGCTTTTTTGCTGTTTTCGTAGATATCGACATCGGTATATGTGTATTTCATGGAGACAAGTTCGCTTGCAGGAGATAAAATTTCTTTAAGGGTAATAGAATCTACGGTGATCTCTTTTTCAATTGGGGGATCAATCTTTTTTTGCTTGTTGAATGCTTTTGCGCCAATGCCTACTCCAAGAAACAGAATTACAACAGAAGCAGCGATTGAAATAAGCAGCTTATTTTTCAGAAATGACAGGGAATTTAAACGTTTAGAATTGTTATCTTTCATATACATCACTCCATTTTTAGATTAGGTGTGTAACCTTGTAATTATTATAACATATAGCGGAACATTTTGCAATTATAATACAAGATAAAATTCTTGCAAATTCATTGTATAAAATCACTATAAAATATTAGATAATGATTATAAGGAGCGTGAGATTATGTTTAAACTTCAAAAAGGGTATGAGGAATACGTTACGAAAACATTCAGACTTCCAAAGGAATTTGTTGACGAACTTGAAAAGCTGGCGTTTGAAAATAATCTTTCGTTAAACCAGTTGGTGATACAGTGCTTGAAGTATTCGATTGATAATCTTGATACTTCCATTGATGATGAGAAAAGTTGAATCAGATAGAAAAAAGGCTGTCGCTTATGCGGCAGCCTTTTTGTATGTGTTATTGCAGTCACTATATTTGAAAAATAATTTTTTGTAGGGGCGAACAGTGTTCGCCATTAAGAGTTAATGTTGGAATATTTCAATTTTTTGTTTTTACTGCTGATTGGACAAATTCTGTCGACAAAAAATGTGAAAAACTTGACAAAAGTTAAGGCACATTGTATAATACATATATTGGATTGTGTTTACAATCTTAAATATAATGTAAAGGAATAATTAAACAATGAAAAACATCATCAAAAAAATTTCAGCTATCGCATTGGCAATTACTATTCTTGGGGGTGGTACGACTATTTCTAAAAATGTATCATCAAAATCAAACCACACTTTAACTGCCAGCGCAGCTACTTGTCTTCATCACGGATATCGTTATAAATCTACTACTAATTGGGTAACATATAATTACATAGAAGTGCGCACTGTATATATAAAATGTGGCTCATGCGGAAAAACAATAGATAAGTACTACGAAGCAAGACCAAGGGATTTTGACGGAACAGGATCAAACGTTTATGATGTTAGGATATTTAAAAACATATAATATGTTCAAAAACACTTTGTATTAAAAAATTGCTTGCATAGCAATTATATGATAATTATTGACGTGAACTTCGTTAAGAATGGGAAATTTTGAAATAATTTATCATTGAATCAGATAGAAAAAAGGCTGTCGCTTATGCGGCAGCCTTTTTGTATGTGTTATTGCAGTCACGTTCATATTCTAAGCTTACTTTTTTGTGCCGTAAGCGAGTACGTTTAGCGATTTTGAAAAGAGTAAGCGAGTTTACGAGCGACAACGTGGCAAGGGTGCAGCGTCACGCTGGCTCAGCTCGCGCGGCATTAGCCGAGTATATTATTGTACCCTGTTAAAACGAGGGCGTTGCCGTTGCTGATAGTCAGAACAGAAGGCACCTTGATAACTGCGTCAGGATTCTGGAGCTTGCCCTGTTTGAGAAGGCTGAGCATTTTTGAGTTCTGAGCAGCTGTACCTGTGTAGTTTGCGATCTTATTTGCCTTTGCGATATGTTTAAGCGAATTGAGATCGGTTTTTACGCCCATACCTTTTAATGCAACAGCTAAAGAATTTGAGTTGCCTGTGTACTTCTTGAAGTACATCTTAGGCATCTGGTTTTTGAGCTGAACGATAGCCTTAGCGTAGCTTTCTATAACAGCTTCATAGTTTGCGTGTTTCTTTTTAAGCTCTTCAAGCTTAGCCGAGTCGTTTGTTTTTTTCATCTGAACCTTGATGCTTGCTAATTTAGCTTCATAAGAATTCTTGGTGCTTGTGTACTTGTTAATAAGGCTGTTCAGTTCGTCAACAGGCGAAGCAGAAGCAGCTTCAACAGTGATAGAATTTGTGAAAACGCTTCCCTGTACAGCAGTACTTACAGCTGCCGAAGATGATACGATAGTCAGTGCAGCGAGAGTGGTGCAAACAACTTTTTTCAGATTTTTCATAGTGATAACTCCTTGGTAAATAGAATATTATATCAGACCGATAACAAGTAACGGTCTGATAATGATTATAGCATAGAGATCCAAACTATTCAAGACGGATTACTATTTTGGATCTGCTGTCAGCTGAGTACGATCAAGCCCTGCGGCAATTCTTCGTCAATAACTGAAGAGACTGATACCATTATTGTAGCGTCAGGATTCTGGAGCTTGCCCTTCTTGAGAAGGTTGAGCATTTTTGTGTTCTGAGCAGCTGTACCCGAGTAATTGGATATTCCGTTTGCAGCTGCGATACGTTTGCGGTATTTCATAGTGTTGTTTATCTTCAAAGCCTTCAGAGCGTCAACTAAGGAATTGGAATTACCTGTGTATTTTTTGAAGTATATCTTCGGTATCTGAGCTTTGAGGCTTGCGATAGTTTCCTTCAGAGCACGTATGACCTCTTTACAATGAGCCTGTTCGCGTTTAAGGTCTTCGATGATTCTTGGATCTTTTGCATTTTTGAGCTCAGCATTAACAATTGCAAGTTTTGCTTCATAAGCTTTTTTCATAGATTGGTAATCGTCGATTATGCCGTTGATAACTTCAAGAGGTGTGCGTGAAGCAGCTTCAACAGTGATAGAATTAGTGAAAACGCTTCCCTGTACAGCAGTACCTACAGCTGCCGAAGAGGATACGATAGTCAGTGCAGCGAGTGCAGTGCAAACAATTTTTTTCAGATTTCTCATAGTGATAACTCCTTAGTAAATAGAATATAGATCAGACCGAAAAAATAACGGTCTGATAACGATTATAGCATAGAAATCCAAACGATTCAAGACGAATATATAACAAAATGAAGGCATCAAATTAGTGTATTATTAACAATATATTATACACGCAGTACACAAAACTGAGGCGGCGAAGATAGTCGGAATAGCATTAATATGCTTGACAGATAACATATTTTATGGCATAATGTTTATGTATAGCTATGGTATACTCGTGAGGATTTCCCGTGTATTCGGGAAAAATATTTATGAGAGGAGAGTTTTACTATGCTGAAAAAAATGATGGGCAGTGTTCTTTCTGCTGCCCTGCTTGCTACCTCAACAGTCTCAGCTCTGCCCGCAGGGGTAATGAATACAGCTGTTGCTGCTGAAAGCAAGTTCAACTATGCTGATGCTCTTGACAAGTCGCTGTATTTCTATGAGGTGCAGCAGGCAGGTCCGCTCCCTTCGTGGAACAGAGTTGAGTGGAAGAGCGATTCCACTATGAAGGACCCTGTACTCGGCGGCTGGTACGATGCAGGTGACCACGTAAAGTTCAATCTTCCAATGGCTTACTCAGCTTCCATGCTTGCGTGGGGACTTTATCAGTATCCGGACGGACTTGAAAAGTCAGGACTCAAACAGACTTATGAAAACAATCTGGAGTTCGTTCTCGATTACCTTGCGGAGTGCGACAAGGGCGACGAGATAGTTTATCAGGTAGGTATAGGTCAGGACGACCACACATGGTGGGGCCCTGTTGACCTTCTTGAGTACGGTATGGAGGACAACTCACATTCTGTAGAAAAATGTCGTGCAGCACTGTCTTCATCAGAGGGCTGTACCGCAGTATTCGGTGAAATGGCAGCAGCTCTCGCATCAGGTGCGGCAGCTCTTGACGGCGATATAGACGCAGCAAAGAAGGAAAGCTACTTAAAACACGCTGTTAATATCTATAAGATAGCAAAGACTTCTCCAAGCGATTCAGTATATAATGCAAGTGATGCAAAGGGCTTCTATCGTTCCGAGCATTATTACGATCAGCTTTTCTACGCTGCAAACTGGCTCTACATAGCAACAGGCGACAGCGCATACCTCAACGATGCCAAGGAGTTCTTACCTAAGCTCCCGCAGATGCGCGGTGAAAGCTGTACAGCTTACGGTTGGGCACACTGCTGGGACGATAATACACAGGGCGGTATGCTGCTCTACGCTTTAAATACAAACGATTCAAGCGCTATAGCACACGTTAAGAAGCACTGCGACCGTTGGGTAAACGGCGATGAGGCTAAGAAAATCGCAGGCGGACTTCGCTGGCTGAGCAACTGGGGAAGTCTGAGATACGCAAACACAGCAGGATTTCTTGCAACAGTTGCAGCTGATACTATCCTCAAGTCTGAGGCTGACAGATACACAGAATTCGCAGAGACACAGCTCAATTTTGCTCTCGGTGACAACCCCGACAAGCAGAGCTATGTTGTAGGATTCGGCGACAAGTATCCACAGTATCCGCACCACCGTACAGCTCACGGTTCATGGAAGAACGACCTTAAAGTTCCTTCAAAGACAAGACATATCCTCTACGGCGCACTCGTAGGCGGTCCTAATGAGGACGGCTCTTACAATGATGACCGTCAGGACTTCATCAACAACGAGGTAGCTACAGACTACAATGCAGGTTATACAGCAATGCTCTGTAATATGGTACAGAAGTACGGCGGAACTAAAGACCCGAACTTCCCTGAAAAAGAAGTACACGACGGTCCTGAATTCTATGTTGAAGTGCTCTCAAAGGGCGGCGATTCAAGCGGACAGACCATCAGCTTTAAGGTGACTAACCACTCTGCATGGCCTGCAAGAGTACAGGACAATATCTCATTCAGATACTATATGGACCTCAGCGAAGTCATTGCACAGGGCAAGAAGCCTGAGGAACTCGTTATCCGCTGCGACCGTGACCAGTCTGAGATGTATTCAGGCAAGGGCTACAAGAAAGCTGAGATATCCAAGCCTATCCAGTATGAGGGCAATATCTACTATATCGAAGTAAATCTTCCTGACGGACGAGTAGTTCTTCCTATTTCCGAAGGACAGCAGCAGTGCGAGATACTCCTTGCGCTTGTAATGCCTGATTACGGCAGCGGTTGGGATTCAAAGAATGACTTCTCCGCAAAGGATCTCGGAAAGACAACTACAGGCACAGACGGCTCTGCAAAGGGCGTAGTTACTCCTTACGTACCTGTATACGTAAACGGTAAGCTTTATTACGGCGAAGAGCCTGACGGCACAAAGGCTGACGGTCTCGGCGGTACAGGCGACAAACCAAAGGTAACAACTACCACAACAACAAAGCCTAAGACAACGACTACAACTACTACCACTACAGCTCCTGTTTCTATAACTTCAACAACTACAAATGGAAAAACCGTTACTGTCAAGACATACGGTGATGCAAACGGCGATGATAAGGTAGATATGTCAGACGTTGTACTCATTATGCAGGCACTGGCTAATCCAAACAAGTACGGCTTGAACGGTACGGCAGACAGCCACATCAGTGAACTCGGAATTGCAAGTGCTGATGTTGATAAATCAATCGAAGGACTTACAGCTAATGATGCGCTCCGCATACAGGAGTATCTCCTTCACAAGATAGACAGTCTCGTTCCCGAGAAATAATAATACTAAACAGAAAAGCTCCGCGGCGTAATGCCGTGGAGCTTTGTTGTTATATTCAGATACCGCAATCCTCGTATTCTTTCCACTTGTCATAATAGAGTTTATTGTTCCAGCTGCGGATAAGCAGGTAGGCTACCGAAGATATAACAAGGAAGATCGCGCCAAGAACAGGAAGTGTATCCCTGAACATTCTCTTTGTTGAATACATGGTTTTCTTTTTGCGGTTCATATCAACATTCCTTTTCTTTAGATTTGGATATTACTCAGCGTCCTGAGAAGCAGCGCCGCTGTTCATCTCAGCCATAAGTCTCTGTAGCTCGGCATCGACCTTTGCATCAGATTCGATCTTCTCGAAGGAGTCCCTCAGATCGTCGCTCCCACCGTCAAGAGCGCCGCCTGCGATCTCCGTAAAAGCGTCGGCTTCAGCCTCTTTTCTCTCGATTTTTTCTTCCATTCTCTGGAACTTCTCAAAAGACGAGTTACCGTCGAAGCTTCCTGCTGCCTTAGCGAGGTTCTTCTTGGTATCAGCCATCTGTGAGCGAGCGATGAGCATAGCCTGACGGCTCTTAGCCTCTTCGAGCTTAGCCTTGAGCACCTCTACCTGATTGCCGATAGCCTCTGTCTGGTCGGAGATAGACTCGTACATTTCTTTATAGTTTGCGACATCTTCATCAGCCTTGACTTTTCTTGCGAGAGCCTGTTTAGCCAGTTCCTGATCGCCCTTTGAAAGAGCAGCCTTAGCCTTTGACTCCCAGTCAGCCGAGATCTTCTCAGCTTCGCGGAACTTTTTCTCTGCGAGGCGTTCGCTTGCCTTAGCCTTACCGTAGTTCTGAGTAGCCTTTGTAAGCTCTGTCTGCATATCAATGATGACCTGTTTCACCATTTTCTCAGGGTCCTCAGCTCTGTCGATAAGATCGTTGACATTAGACTTGAGAAGGTCGCTTAATCTTTTGAATACACCCATTTTATAATCCTCCTGATTCATGTAATAAACGTCCGATGGCGCACCCCTTGCACCACAAGATAATTATATTGTATTATCCTTCGGTTGTCAAGGAGAAAGCGGTCGATTTCATCTGATTTTCATTTATTGATAAAATGTGTGAACGTATTATTACGAATTTATTCCCTGTTTTTTACGATGAAAAAATTCGATCGCACAAGGCTTGAAAAGGTATTCACGTTATTATTTTAACCTGAAATTTGGGTCTTGTCAATATATTTTTGTGAAAATCGCTTTGCCGTCTGGTACGGCTCTACTTTATAAGAAGATCGCGCTGTTCCGAGATTATCCCGTCCAGTCTGTAAGTAACGCAGAGCGTCAGGGTGTCGGGCGTGAGCTCGCGTTCTATTTTGCGGTCGATGATATCCGCATCGCTGAGGAAGTTCATCTCGTAGAGATATACGCGCTCCATGAGCTTGTCGGAGAGCTCATCTTCCGAAAGGGTGTGCTTGGTCAGCTGAGTTTCCTTGACAGTCCTGCATTTTATGCCTACAGGGAGCTCCTTTCCGAAGAGCTTCAGGCGGTGCTCGGAGAGCGAAGAAGTGCAGCGGCTGAAGTGCTCCGTGCTGAAGGAAATGGGGATATCAAGGCTGAAAAGCTCAAGGCTTCGCTTTTTGTCCTGTTTGCCTGTCGGGAGTATATCCTCGGAGCAGAAAGCGCCTGAAAAGCGGACAGTCTCATCATAGATGCCCCGTATCTCGCCCATAGCGTGGCACACAGGAGCTTTTCCGTCGGGAGCTTCTGAAATACCGCTTATGAGGACTGTGCCTTTGGTGACCTTATCGCCGACAGTATGCGCTATCCTGCCTTTCTCGGCGCGGACGGAGGATATTATTGCATCGCGGTCGGCTACTATATTGCAGGGAACGCGGTCGCGGATCATATCGGGTATGGGAGTTACCTCACGTATCTGTACAACTATCCTGCTGCCTGTGTGACG
>CACZEJ010000017.1 GCA_902780115.1 Ruminococcus flavefaciens
GGCGCTTTCCGAGCGCCCGCGTAATACAATAATGTAACATGAACCAACTGTAGGGGCGAACAGTGTTCGCCCGCAAAACAACGCACAATGCGGCATGAAACCATTGTAGGGACGCGCATTGCGCGTCCGTCATGGGGCAATTAACATCTGAATTTTGCGGACGACCAATGGTCGTCCCTACAAAGCATAATGACAACCTCAAACTGTAGGGGCGGCGTTCCCTACAAAAAAATCGAAAGGAAATAAATAATATGCAGATATCACAGAAGCAGCTCGACCTCGTCAACGACCGTATACGCGCTCTCGTTGAAGCAGGCAGCTTTTACGGAAAAAAGCTTGCAGAGGCAGGCATCACTCACGTTGACTCACCCGAGGACTTCACAAAGCTCCCATTCTCGGAGAAGAAGGATCTCCGTGACGCTTACCCTCTCGGACTTATGACAGCTCCCGAGGAGGAGATCGTCCGTATCCACTCATCATCGGGTACTACAGGTACTCCTGTTATTATCCCTTACACAGCCAAGGACGTTGACGACTGGGCTATCATGTTCAAGCGCTGCTACGAGACAGCAGGCATCACAAATATGGATCGTATACAGATAACTCCCGGATACGGTCTCTGGACAGCAGGTATCGGCTTCCAGAACGGTGCCGAGAAGCTGGGCGCTATGGTCATACCTATGGGTCCCGGAAATACCGACAAGCAGCTCCAGATGATGCAGGACATGAAGTCAACAGTTCTCTGTTCGACCTCCTCATACGCTCTCCTTCTTGCTGAGGAGATAGAGAAGCGCGGCATCAAGGACAAGATACACCTCAAGAAGGGCGTTATCGGCTCCGAGCGCTGGAGCGACAAGATGCGCGAGCGTATCCACAACGAGCTTGGCATCGAGCTTTTCGACATCTACGGTCTTACAGAGATATACGGTCCCGGTATCGGTATAAACTGCCCCGGTGAAAAGGCTATGCACTATTGGGACGACTTCCTCTACATCGAGATAATCGACCCTAAGACAGGCGAAAACGTTCCCGACGGCGAGCTGGGCGAAATAGTTATCACTACCCTCGTCAAGGAAGGCGCTCCGCTCATAAGATACAGAACTCACGACCTTTCAAGGATAGTTCCCGGCAAGTGCAAGTGCGGAAGCTGCTACCCGAGGATCGACGTTATCATGGGTCGTACAGACGATATGATGAAGATAAAGGGCGTAAACGTGTTCCCCAGCCAGATCGAGGAAGTTCTCGCTAACTTCGAGGAGATATCCAGCGAGTACCAGATACGTATCTCTCACCTCGACGGCAAGGATACTATGCGTATCTACGTTGAATCCACAGGCGATGTGGACTTCGATTCACTCAGCAAGAGAATAGCTGAAAAGGTAAAGAGCAGGATCGGCTTTACTCCTATAGTCAAGGTCGTTGAGGTCGGAGTGCTCCCGAGAAGCATGAAGAAGACCGCTCGTGTTATCGACGAGAGATTTGACTGATGAAGCGTCGTGTTACTGCGGCTTTCGTGGGGGCGCTCCTTGCAGCGCCCACCATTACCGCCTGCTCAGATAACAACTCGAAGGACTTCGATGCCGAGGAAAAAACCGAATATACCACTGAATCTGAGGAAACAACTGCCGAAACGACCACAAAACCCGAAAAGAAGTCAGCGAAAAAGGCTGTTACCTTCGCCGATCTCCCCGATCAGGAAGAAGTCAATACGCAGAACCGCTCCCAGATACTCTTTGTTATGGACGACGGTTCTTACATATACCCTATGGTAAAAAACGGCTCTGACGGTCCTGTGGAGACTTACGTCAGCGACGACGGCAAGGGCGAACCCAAGGAGATGAAACTCCCCGAGAAAAGCCGCGTCTACTACTCGGACGGCAAGAAGCTCTATTTTTACGCTCCCGAGGACGGACTCTGCGAATACAGCGACGGCAAAACCTCCAAGCTCAACAAGGAAACTGTCACCGCTGACGGCGATATCCCCGAGCGCGAGGAGTTCCTTTTCACTAAGGACAAGATATATTTCGCTTCGTCGGACGATGAGAGCACCGAGATAAGGTCTATGGACTATTCGGGAAAGCTCACCGATGAAGTTTTCTCCGTCGATCATAAAAATGCCCGCATAATCGGTATTTCCGAGATAAACGGCAGGTCATGCATGGTCTGCGGATACTATATCGGCACTTCCGAGAATATCATCGCTGTGGACAGCGACGGCTTCTCAGACGATGTCATATCAGGCAGCAATGCCTATATTTCAGGCGATGATATCTACTATATCCATATCGCAGACCTCTGCCGCAAACCTCTCAGCGGCGGCGATGCGGAAAAGCTCACCGACGAAAGATGCTCGGATTTCTGCATATCAGGCGAGAAAATTTTCTTCGCAGATGCTACGAATGTTTATTCCCTCGACAAAAAGGGAAAGGCTGAAAAAATATTCAGCGCGGATAAGCTCACTAAATGCGACTACATCTCCCGCGTCTGCTGTATAGGTGACAAGCTCTTTGTCAGCGGCGGTTCGGCTGCCTTCTGGAACTGCATCGCCGAAATAGACGAGGACGGCAAGCTCATCAAAGAATACAAGACAGGCATCGAAAGATAAGCCCCTGCTGTCAGGAACTGTACATACCATATGAATGTAAACGAACTTACTGCGCTTTTTGTCATCGCGCTCATCATCGCTTTCTGTATCAGGCTCTATTTCAAGCTAAGAAAGCCCGATATCACCAAGCTCTACAACGCCAAGACAATTCTCACCGACAGGGAGTATAAATTCTATAAACGGCTGAAGCCTATCGCCGACGAGTACGGTCTGAGCATATACACCAAGGTGCGCCTTGCCGACCTCATCGAGCCAAAACCAAAAGCCGAGAACCCCTGCTGGATGGAATGCTTCAACAAAATCAAGGCTAAGCATATCGACTTCGCTCTCGCGGACGACGAGACCTCTATCGTTGCGCTTATCGAGCTCGATGACAAGTCCCACGAACGTCAGGACCGCATCGAGCGTGATGACTTCGTAAACGCCGTACTAAAAAATACGGGATATACCCTTCTGCGTACCTACGGTGATACCGATATCATCGAGGACTACCTCAAAGCGTGACGCTTACTGCGCATATATACAAAAAGGGACTGCTTAGGCAGTCCATTTTTGCGTGTGTGTTATTATGTTAAGTAGGGGGCGATGCCTACATTGCCCCGTGGTCATTGTCAAAAATGGTCGGGCTGATGTGGGCATCAGCCCGTACACATTGGTTCAATTAAATTTGAATGCAAGGGACGGGCGAACACTGTTCGCCCCTACAATAGTACCGTAAGCGAGTACGTGTAAGGATAACTGATAAAGAGTGCAGCGTCACGCTGCCTCCAGCGTGAACCAGTGTACCTCTGTCTCGATATCATACTCGGTATGTGTTTCGCCTTGGTATTCTACTTCATGGGGATTCTTCGTCAATAATCTATAGACCGCAGCAGTATCTGCATTTCTGACGGTTTTGCCATCATACGGATTATAATACGACATATTCTGTTCTAACTCTGCGAACTTGAACATCAGTCCCAGCTCAGGTTTAAGGTAATAATAGTTGTCTTTTGAGGAAACTATCAACCCTTCGCCGATAACCTGAAATCTGCTTCCGTATCCTGATGTGTCCAGAATGTAATGCTCTGCCTTATCAAGATCAAATATATGCAGACGGGTATTGTTACCGCCGCCGCCGTTTATATTAGCCTGCGATACCATGACCTTGCTGTCGTCAGCATACTCAACGTCGCAGCTGGTAAGTCCTGTGGAA
This sequence comes from Ruminococcus flavefaciens, assembly GCA_902780115.1. GTDB lineage: Bacteria > Bacillota > Clostridia > Oscillospirales > Ruminococcaceae > Ruminococcus > Ruminococcus flavefaciens_Y. Next base: position 3,801 of record CACZEJ010000017.1, read on the forward strand.
ACCCTGTAGTTATCCGTGACAATGTCGTACTTGCGTTTGCCCTCGGGCTTTTCACGCCATGCAAAGCATTTGCCTTTAATCGCAGGATATTCGGCACTTCCGACCACTGACTCCGAGTCGTCATAATCATAATATTCGCCCTCATGCCTGCTGTAAAGAGCAGTCCATTCCTTTGTCTCAAAGTCGTATTCCTCAATGGTATGCTCTTCGCCCCTGATAATATAATTATTGGCTCCGTCGTCGGAATAGAGGTATTCATCGGGCTGTAACTCATAATCGTCGGGAACGATCTCTTTATCCGTCTTTACTGTCTCAACAAAGAACCTGCCTGTATTATTAGGGACAAACAGAGCAGTCGTATCCTTGGCGATGTCCTTTATCTTCACAAGCTCCTGCTTTTCCTCATCGAGATAGAATACGCCGCGGTCGCTGTCGTAGACCTTCAATCGCTCAAAACGATTTTTTTCCTCATTTTTATAAAAGATCTCGTCTAAATTCAGGACCATGTAAAGCCGATCGTTGAAATAATACATATTTTCTATGGAAATAGCTCTTTCAGGGTCGGAATGTCTGTATATCTCCTCTTTTTCGCCTGTGTCCACGTTCATGCGGAATATCGACACCTCGTGGTAGCCTCCGCTCACGCAATAGTCATAATTCACCGCAGCATAGAGATAGTTCTTGTGTACAAAAAACGTAGCAATATCGCCTTTTAGCGGCTCGGTCTTGCTTTTTTCCCACATCTCCTCTGCCTGACGTTTAGTCTCCTCATCACTTGAATAGCTGAAATCAGGAGCATATCGGTCAATATACTTTTCGTCCCTGCAAGGAGGTATGCGCTCTCCGAAATCAAGTTTGGAAAGATTAACCGAATATTCGGTAAGCGGCGGCTTTTCATCTGTTATGTTGAGTTTGAGGTTTACGGTGCGGAAATAGTCTGTGCTATATTCTTTGAATTCCTGCTTCACAGGCTCGTCAAGCGCCTGTTCTCCCGAGGCTTCGGAAACTTTCTCTGTATTTTCGTTATCTTTTTTATTTTTCTTGCTGTCATTGCAGGAATAACAGCTCACGAGCATTGCAGCAGCTGCTAATATACTAAGTATCTTTTTCATATTGTTGCTCCTTTCGGCAGTATACATATATAAGTGATTTTCAGCAGCCAAAAAGACGAAGGATATAATGTTAAAATAAAAAAATATTTTGATATCCTATAATTTTAAAGCCGTTAGCTATGTAGGGGCTAACGGCTAAAGGCTAACGGCTAAGGGCTAACAGTGGGCTAACATCAATTGCCCGATATTTCATGATTTTTTCCAAATCACCGCCTGTTACGTCACTAAGTTTTATGCTTTATCTGGAATTTTTGCGGAAATATGCTGCGGATTTGCAATATTGTACGTTTTGTGTTATAATGGAAAGATAAACTGTGGTTTTGCGTTGCACGACCACAACTATTTACTATTATGTGCGTATCTTCGCACTTTCACATGAATATCCACTTTGTTCCATAGGAGTTGTAATAATATGAGTACTGAAACTTTAATGAAATATGATTCCCCGGCTGAGAGCGTCTTTGAAGCTCTCCCTATCGGAAACGGACGAATTGGCGCTATGATCTACGGAAGCGCCGCTTCGGAGTCTATTGTCATAAATGAAGACTCCGTATGGTCAGGCGGTCTCCGCCATAGAATAAACCCCGATGCTGTAAACGGCTTCAACGAAGCAAGAGCTCTCCTCGCTGAGGGCAGACCCGATGAAGCAGAAGTTGCTGCTTTCAGCAAAATGCAGGGCGTTACTCCGAATATGCGCAGATATATGCCTCTCGGCGAGCTCCATATAGACCTGCAATTAGGCGGAAAAGCCCGCGAATATTCACGCAGTCTCGATCTGAGCAGTGCTGTTGCTGACGCTTCATTTACCGTTAACGGCGTTGATTATACAAAGGAATACTTCGTTTCCGCTCCCGATGAGGTAATGGTGATCCGCATCCACGCCTCTGAACCCGCGTCTGTCTCCCTTTCCTGCTATATCGACGGCAGAGAGGACTACTACGACGACAACCGCCCGTGCGGTCAGAATATGATACTCTTCAACGGCGGCACAGGCAGCCGCGACGGTATTTTCTTCGCAGCCTGCCTCGGCGCTTCCGCCAAGGGCGGCAGCATACATACCGTCGGCAGCAAGATCTGCGCCGAAAATGCCGATGAGGTCATGATCGTATTGTCAGTCCGCACCAGCTTCTACAGTCAGAATTTCGAGGAATCCGCTCAGGTTGACACCGAAATGGCTTTGCAGTGCGAATTCGATGAGCTATATTACCGCCATGTCAATGACTACCGCGACCTCTTTGAGCGCGTTGAGCTGTCCCTCAACGACAACAGCGAGGAAGACCTCTCCCTTATGACCACTAACGAGCGTATCGACCGTATGAAGGGCGATGAGCTGGACAATAAGGAGTGCCGCAGACTTATCAACGATAATAAGCTCTTTGAGCTTTACTTCAACTTCGGCAGATATCTCCTCATATCTTGCAGCCGCACAGGCACTCAGCCTGCTAATCTTCAGGGTCTGTGGAATGACCAGATGTCTCCGCCTAACGGAAGCAGATACGACCTGAAAGTTAATACGGAAATGTGCTACTGGCTCGCTGAGAGCTGCAACCTCTCCGAATGCCACCTGCCGCTGTTCGATCTCCTTGAGCGCGTGTGCGGCAACGGCAGAGTCACTGCAAAGGAAATGTACGGCATAAACAAGGGCTTCGTTTGCCACAGCAATACCGATATATGGGGCGATACAGCTCCTCAGGGCGAGGAGCGGACAGCAAGCATCTGGCCTATGGGCGGTGCATGGCTGGCTCTCCATGTGTTTGAACACTACGAATACACCCTCGACAAGGACTTCCTCGCCGAAAAATACCATATCCTCAAAGAGGCTGCCGAGTTCTTCACGGAATACCTCACCAAGGACAGCAGAGGCAGACTTGTTACGGGTCCGTCAGTATCCCCCGAGAATACCTATATCAACGAAAACGGCGTTCAGGCAAGCCTTTGCATGGGCCCCGCCATTGATTCACAGATAATCACTGTGCTTTTCAGGGACGTTATCAAGGCTTCCGAGATACTGGACAGGGATAAGGCTCTCGCCGACAAGCTCGCCGAGATGCTGGAATACCTCCCGCAGCCCGAAACAGGCAAGTACGGTCAGATCATGGAATGGGCTGAGGACTACGATGAGACCGACATCGGTCACAGCCATATCTCTCAGCTTTTCGCTCTGCACCCTGCCGATATCATTAATCCCTACAAGACACCTAAGCTGGCAGATGCCGCAAGAGCTACCCTCGTCCGCAGACTTATCAACGGCGGCGGCAGAACAGGCTGGAGCTGCGCATGGGTATCAAATATGTGGGCAAGACTTTTCGACAGCCGCATGGTATCGGAAAACCTCAAACGCCTGCTCTCTCACTACACTAACCCGAATATGACCGCTACAAAGCCGCCTTTCCAGACAGAAGGCAACTTCGGCGGTGCTGCCGCTATTGCAGAATCACTTATGCAGAGCTGCTGCGGTGAGATCAATCTTCTCCCTGCTCTTCCCGATGAGTGGAGCAGCGGTCACGTATACGGTCTCAAAGCCAAGGGCGGATTTACCGTGGATATCAACTGGGTCGAGGGCAAGCTCACTGCTGCGGATATTTACTCCGAGCTGGGCGGCGAGCTCAGACTGAGAGCAAACTGCGTCGTAAGCGTTGCCTGCGGCGGCGAATCCGTGGATTCATGCATTGACGACGGCGTTATCATAATCAATACCGAACAGGGAAAGACCTACAACATAAAGGCATAAGGGAGCTCGCTCCCCATAGGAGGAATAAATGGATATTCGCAAGATAACCGCTTTTATAACCGCTGTCGCAGCTGCTGCGGCTACTTTCACAGCCTGTGACAAAAAGTCCAAGATCACTGCTCCCGTGCCTATCGTTGAGGAAACTACCGATAAAAGTACGGAAGCAACTACCACTCTCCCTGTTGAGACCTTCCCCGACTATCCCGTGACCTACCCCGAGATCGAGAAAACTCAGTCAGGCAGTCTGTATGAAGCCGAAAAAGCTGAACTCAAAGGCGGTGCAAGAGCTGCCACGGATAAGCCCGAATTCAGCGGTGAGGGCTACGTTACAGGCTTCGGCGAGGAGGGCAAGGCTTCTGTCGTATTCGATATAGATGTTCCCACCAATCAGCACTACGACCTATCCTTCAATATCTTAGCGGAAAAGGCTGTGAACTGCCGCATAAACCTCGGCGATGAACAGCTCACCACTTTCAGGACGACCAACAACGGTCAGTTCACCTATATAACCCTCTATGGAGTATTTCTCACAAAGGGCAGACAAAAACTCGAATTTATCCCCGAAAACGGCGATGTGTGCCTCGATTACCTGAAGATCGAGAACAATACTTCCCTCAGCGAGATAAGCTATGACGCTAAGGGCGAGCTCGTCAACAAAAATGCAGGGGAGTCCGCTAAGGAGCTAATGAGCTTCCTCTCCGACAACTACGGAAAATACATCATCACAGGTCAGTACGCTTACGGCGGAGACAACTCCGAGCTCGACCTCATTTACCGAACTACAGGAAAATATCCCGTTATCCGCTTCGCTAACTTTGAAGTGCCCGACCAGAACTTCGCCGACAGCTTCAAGGAAGTCGATGCAGCTGCCGACTGGTACCTGAACGGCGGTATCTCCTGCGTGAGCTGGTTCTGGAAAGCTCCTTCCGATAAAAAGAGCGGCGTTCGTACAGATGAAACTGATTTCGACCTTTCAAAGGCTGTTACCGATAAGAATATCGCCGAGCTGACCGAGGAAGAGCTCCGAGAGCTCTACAGCAAGGGCAATATTTCCAAGGAATGCTACGGTCTGATGCTGGATATAGATAATATGGCAGGTCAGCTCACCTCCCTCAAAAACAGGGGAGTACCCGTTCTGTGGAGACCTCTCCCCGAGGGCTGCGGCAGCTGGTACTGGTGGGGCGCTAAGGGCACAGACAGCTATAAATGGCTGTGGAACCTTATCTATGACCGCTTTACCAAGTACTTCGAGCTGGACAACCTCATATGGATATGGAACGGTCAGAGCGACAGCACCCTCGTTGACAGACGTACCTTCGATATCGCTTCGGTAGACCTGTACTTCAGCGGCGAAAAGGACTGCGGAAGCAAATACTACGAGGAATTCGCTGCTGTTCAGAAATTCGTGGGCAGCGATAAGCTCATCGCTATCAGCGAATGCGGCTGTGTACCAGATATGGATACGGCTTTCCGCGATAACGCGGTATGGTCGTTCTTCGGTATGTGGTACGGAAAATATATCCAGAACGATAAGGGCAATTTCAGCGAGGAATTCAACAGTAAGGAAGCCCTCGTCAGAGCCTATAACTCCGACGGCGCTATGACCCTCGATGAATACCGCAAGCTGAGAGGATTTGAAGTAAAGGAAGATACAGAAGATGCTTCGGAAGAAGCTGTATCCGATACAACTGTTACAACTGAAAAATAATACGAAGGGAGGTATCATATGTACGACGAATTTAAGCCAAATCGTACAAACTCCGCCGCACAGGACGAGATACTCGTTAAGATGCTCCATGAAGTGGAAAGAAACGATCACAGGGTAACAAGCTTCAAGCTGTGGGACACCCTCGTAATCACGCCTTTTTCACAGCCTGAGGATATGTTCCTGTTCATGGAGGACGACTTCGCTATGGTGAGCACCTCGGACAAGAGCTTCACAGAGCTGCGTATAGCTGCACAGAAGGCTGCCGAGAAAAAATACGGTCTGAAAGGCAATGTCACCCTCGAAAAGATATACGATATCTTTACAAAAATGAGCGGCATCACCCAGACGGGCAGAGACAAGCTCATAAACCGTGAGTGCGACCTTATCCACCATTACACCTTTCCGCGCAGGATAGGCAAATTGCTGTTCGATAAGGCTAAGGACTGCAAAAACCATATCATCGTTACCTCTGTATCCTACTATCCCCGTGATGTCATCGTCAAGATACTCTGCGACTGCGGCTACGGCGGCTATGATACGCTCATTATCCCTGCGGAACTGAATATCCCCGATTCCGCTGAGACAGCCTTCCTTGACGCTGTTATAAGAAAATCAAAGGTCGAATCGAACAATATACTCCACATCGGCGGAGATTACTTCATAGACGTGGAAGCTCCTATCGTAAAGGGTATGCGCTCGCTGATGCTCCAGCCGATACTGCCCCTCATGGTGAAATCAGGCAGACTTCGCGGATATATCGAGGAAAAACACCTCTACGAGATCGACGAGAAACAGTTCTTCCCTCTGCGCTGCGCTCTGGCTCTGTATGCAGTATACGGCTTCGATATCCCGCAGACTAAAAAGCCTCAGAGCGACTTCTGCGGTGATGAGTATATGCTGGGCTTCATCGTGCTCGGTCCTCTGACGCTTATCAAGGACTTCCACAGCGAGAACGAGACACAGGAAGCTCTCATAAAAGCTATGGAAAGCAATAAAAAGATCGCCGACGGACGAGATGACTTCAAGGAGATGATGTTCCACCATTTCGGAGATTTCATCGGGAAATACGGCAGCGAAGGCTGTCAGCTTCCGCTGGAATTTCTCGAACAGCACAGCTATATCGGCGACAGGAACAAGATCATGCCGTTTCTTAACGATTCGGAAAAGAAAAATTGGGGCAAGCCCGAAAGCGAACCTAAACTCGCTCCTGTCCACACAAAATCTATCAAAAAGAACTCTCTTCAGAAGCTCGCCGACAGACTTTTCCCTGAAGGCACCCGCGTAAGAGAGATGTCAGAGGCTGTCATTCACAGAAAAAAACGTAAATGATGTCCTTTTCCCCTCGTGTTCATGAATATGCGACAGCATTTTCCGACGGCTTTTTCTGCGCTTTCATTATGCGACATTTCCACGCCCATTAATGCGAAATAACCTAAAAAATCCCGTTGCTGCTCCTTTTGTGATGTGTTATCATTATTAAGCGGTCGAAAACCGCTGTACAAAAGGAGGTATAAATCATGAATAATAAGGTAAAAGTTCTCATTGGCGACGATACAGCAGAAACAGGTGTGAGTATCGCAAACAAGCTCCGCGAAAAAGGTATGTATGCGTATACCAGACGCAAGGACTGCGGCATAATACTGGAATCTATCAAAAAAGATCCGCCCGATGCGGCTGTACTCGATATATCAACTCAGAACGGCGACGTGATCTCTCTTATGAAAAGTATAAAGGACTCAGGCGTAAAAACTCCTGTGTTCATAATCACTTCCGCATACGACAACGAGTTCATCGAGAGACAGGTCATGGAAAACGGCGCTTCAAAGTTCCTGCTGCGCCCATGCAGTGCTGACGACCTGTGTACTGCTATTAATTCTTCCCTCGGGGAAAGAGTGAACAGCTTCAGCGACGATATGGAAGTAGTCGTCACGGATATGATACATCAGCTGGGAGTTCCCGCACATATCAAAGGCTATCACTACCTGCGCACTGCTATACTCCATTCCATAAACGACAAGACCCTTCTTGACAGCGTTACTAAGCTGCTGTACCCTACAGTGGCAAGTATATACGATACCACCTCTTCCCGCGTTGAACGCGCTATAAGACACGCTATCGAGATAGCATGGGACAGAGGCAACGTGGATACCCTCAACTCCTTCTTCGGATATACCGTCGATACGGGTAAGGGCAAACCCACAAATTCAGAATTCATCGCGCTTATCACGGATAAACTCAGGCTCCGCTACAAATCCACCCTTAAAGCCAACTGATGCAGCTCGGCAGCGTGGCGCTTGTTCCACGCGCTCACTCTGTACATAAGGCACGGGCGGCGAAACGCCGCCCCTACAGCGCATTGCCTGCGTCCCCTAACCACGTTGGCGCTTGTTCCACGCGCTCACTCTGTACGTGATCGTTGATCTGCTATCGCTTACGGCACAAAATGAAAAATGTATCATGAAACAAATTGTAGGGGCGAACAGTGTTCGCCCGTCCCTTGCATTCAAATTCAATTGAACCAATGTGTAGGGGCTGATACTCACATATTCAGATCCGTCCGCGATATCGGACACATTCAATTCCGAATTGATCTAACGGCTAACGTCTGATTTCCATGATAAGTATGAATGAAGGAAATACTTCCCTAATTCAATTATTATTTCTTTAATGTAAAGGAGAATTACTATGGCTTTCAAAAAAATTGATATCAGCGAACTTTCTTTCAACCCATTCGAGAAAATCGGCAAGCAGTGGATGCTCCTCACAGCAGGAAATAAGGACAGCTACAACACCATGACCGCTTCATGGGGACAGCTCGGCGTTCTCTGGAACAAAAACGTCCTCACCTGCTATATCAGACCTAACCGCTATACATACGGCTTTGTTGAGGATAACCGTTGCTTTACTGCTTCATTCCTCGGCGAGGAGTTCAGAAATGCCCTCTCTTTCTGCGGCTCTCATTCGGGCAGAGACTGCGACAAGGCTAAGGAAACAGGTCTTACTCCTGCTGAGATAGACGGCTGCGTGACCTTCGCAGAGGCTGAGATGGTAATTGTCTGCCGCAAGCTCTACAGCTACGACTTCAAAGCAGAGGGCTTCCTCACAGATGACGGGCTTAACGAGAAATTCTTCGGAAACGACCCCTACCACCGCGCTTATATCTCCGAGATCGTGGGAGTATACCTCAAGGAATGATTAATTCTTTTATCTAATTACTGCAAAATTATCAGCCATAATGAAGTTCATGATGCTTCCTTATGGCTGATTTTCGTTGATATCATCTTTTTGCCGGGTATTTCGCCTTTTCATCTGTAAGCCCGAGGATATAATCCGTGCTCGTTCCGTAAAGCTCGGCAAGCTTTATTATAACATTCACAGGCACATCTCGCAGTCCACGCTCATATTTGGAGTAAAGTGACTGATCGCAGAAAAGATATTCCGAAACTTCACGCTGTGTTTTGTCGCTGTCCTCACGCAGATTCCTTATTCTGACGAACATACTTTCCCTCCCCGCAGTTGTAAATTTACAACTGAACGAAATGTAAATTTACAAATTTCTATATTCATTATAAAACAGGAGAGTATTTGTCTGAAACGAATAGGACAAATAGTCCTACCAAAGATTTTGAAAATTATTTTCAACTCTATCATTTCAACAAATCAGTTGTAAATTCGTGGAAAGTATTGACAAGATAATATAAAAAGAGTATAATATCTTTAGGACTATTTGTCCTATTAAAGGAGGTGAGGATTTTGGACAATAATACTACTTTATTAATTGTACTCTTGGTCATTATATCTATTGCGTGCCCAATTATAATGTTAATAAAAAACTCAATAACAAAATCATATATAAATGAAACTATAGACGAACTCGCTAATAATACTCTTGAGATCACACCTGAGGAATTCATGAAATTAAGATCAACGAAACTTAGCAGTTCCAGATATGAAGGATATTACGCTTTGAAAAAAAATTTTGCAGGTATTTACATACTGCACAACAAAACCAAGGATAAATATTACGTCGGACAGTCCAAAACTGTACTTAACCGAGTGAATAATCATTTCACAGGAAAAGGAAACGGCGATGTTTATTTTGATTACAGATTGGGAGATCAATTCACAATAAAAATGATATCTCTTGAAAACAGCGGTTTTCCCGACTTGGATTCCCTTGAAAGAAATGCTATTGCCCGTTATGATGCCTTTAATAAAGGCTATAACAAAACAAGGGGCAATAACTGAATTAATGTCCGCATGAAGTTCTTTAAAATCAAGTAAAACAAAAGCCCCTTGCCGACCGTGAGTTGTCCGCAAGGGGTTTTAAGTTCTTATATTATCAAAGAGACCGATTACTCAGCAGAGTTGAGCTTCTTAGCGAGCTGTGACTTCTTTCTTGCAGCCTTATTCTTGTGCATAAGACCCTTAGCGCAAGCCTGATCAACTCTCTTGATAGCAACCTTGATTGCCTCTGCCTTATCAGCAGCGCCTGTTGCTACAGCAGCATCAGCCTTCTTGAGGGTAGTCTTAAGGTTAGACTTTCTTGCTTTGTTAGCAGCAGCCTTTGTAGCATTTACCTTTACTCTCTTCTTTGCAGACTTAATGTTTGGCATTTCGTTACACCTCCTCAAATTATGCAGACCGTATATATGCCCGCATTTTACAGATAATAGGAGCAAACACGGGTTCGTTCACTCCCGACAGCTGCAACGCACAGCTGCCATACTGAGACAAATACAATTATATCATTTTTCAACAATATTTTCAATAGCTAAAAGTGAAATTATAGTAAGAAAAATTTTCCACAATTAAAGCAATATGCACAATATGGAGGAAATCATGAATATTCGCACAGATCTCGCTCTCGAAAGCTTCTCCGCAGACGCTCTCCCTAAGAGCGTTCACATCTCCGAACGGGGCAGAGCTTTCAGCATCACAGAGATAACCATTGACGACGACAGCTGCCTTTCCACCATCGGAAAGGGCAAGGGGAAGTATATCACCCTTGAAGGCGACTGCCTGAGCCGTTTTTCCGACGATTATCAGCTTATGGCTGAGGAGCTCGCACAGGAGCTCTCTCTGCTCGTCCCCGACGGTGAAGTAATGGTAGTCGGTCTCGGCAACAACGATATCACTCCCGATGCCATTGGTCCGCAGACAGCTGCAAAGATACTCGCTACAAGGCATCTCAGCAATAATTACGACAGCGAGGAGGAGAAGTTTTTAACATCGCTGCGTCGGGTATGTTCATTTGCAGGCGGCGTTATGGGACAGACAGGCATCGAAAGCGCAGAGCTTGTCCGCGCAGTCGCTTCTGAGGTAAAGCCCGACTGCATAATCGCCATAGATGCTCTCGCTTGCAGCGATATCAGCCGTCTGGGTACTGCCATTCAGCTCACAGACAGCGGTATATCCCCCGGAAGCGGAGTTTCCAATCAGCGCATGGAGCTCTCGGAAAAAAGTCTGGGGATACCTGTCATAGCCATTGGAGTTCCAACAGTCGTTGATATGCACACTATCGTCAAAAGCCTCACAGGGAGAAAAATAAACAGGGAGCTGCCAAATATGCTGGTAACTCCCCGTGATATAGACCGCCTGACCGAAAGAGCATCGCAGCTCCTTGCTTTCGGCATAAACCTTGCTTTGCAGCCTACCCTTACCTTTGAGGACGTAAGAGGGCTGTTTTAAATCAGGAATTAGGAATGCAGAATTCGTAATTGTAGGGGCGCACATTGTGCGCCCATTGTTAATTTCATCGAAAATTGTGGGCGAACACTGTTCGCCCCTACAGTTGTTTCATGATGCATTTTGCATATAGTGCCGTAAGCGATTGCAGATCAACGTTTTTGTACAGAGTGAGCGCGTGGAACAAGCGCCAACGTGTTTAGGGGGCGCAGGCTCTGCGCTCACCACATGAATTCAACATCGGGGGCTTTTACCATGTTTATTTCGGGTTCGGGCTCAGTCTGCTGCTTTTCCTCTTTGAGGACAGCCTTTGCAAGCTCCTCAATTTCAACAATTTCATGGAAGTAGTCGTTGAGCGGTTGAAGCGCCTTGAACACCTCGACTGTATGCTCCGCTATTTTACGGGAGAAAAGCTCCGCAGGATCACTGACCTTTGTATATACACTAAGTCCCTTTTTAACGAAATATTTCTCCAATTCGGGTTTTGGACAGGGCTTTTTCCGCTTATATTCGTCACCGCCGACCGTAAGCCCGTACTTTTCAACAAGTTCTGCTATCATGTTGAAAAACGGCGCTGAATCTTCAATAAGTCCGCTGCGGAAACGCTCCATAACTGCGGCTTCGGGCTTGGATATGCGGAAACCAAACTCAGCTCCCTCGGGAGAAAGCTCGAAATACAGGGTAGGAGTCTTGTTCCAGTACCATGCATCATAGCGGACGTATATCCACAGCGTATCGCGGTAATGCAGGTACGGCGCGAAATTCTCGTCGCGGTATATCCTGCCAACCTTCGAGACCATTCCCTCGATATGGGCAAAGGGCGCAAAAAGCTCCTCGCCCAGCTCTTTCAGTGGCTTGTATATCTTCTCGGTATAGACCGCCTTCCGCGGCTCGAACCATTCCTTATTGTTGTTATGCCTTATGCCAAGGAGGAACTCCAGCGCCTCCTGTGAAAAACCTTCAAACATATTCTTCTCCTTTTGCGCGTAGACCGCGCTGCGTCAAAATGCTCAAAATATTATATCACATACTCCGACATTATTCAAGACGAAACAACTTTTAACCATTATTTTACAGCAATATTGTCCTATTTTTATTTCACAATCGGGTGGAAAAGTTTTCCACAAGCTGTTGAAATGGGTGTGGATTCATACGTTCGATTGTTGATAACTCTGTGGAAAAGGTGGAAAACAACGCAGAATGCACTTTCTGGAAGTGCTAAAAAGTTGAAAGAGGTGTGGATAATCAGGGAAAACGTGTAAACAATAAATTTGCGTTGTGGAAAACAAGTCCACAACAATACTTTATAAAGGATATGATTTGTATGAAAAAGCTTTTAGCAATATGCTCCATATTTGTTACCATTTGTGCATCTCTGACATCATGCGGCAATAATAACGACGGTCATTATACAGATAACGGAAACGGAGCTGTTATCGAGGACGGTACAACTGACAAAAAATCAGATGACAAAAGCGTCCGCGACCGAGTTGATGACGCTGCCGACGGTGTCGGTGACGCAGGAAAAGACATCATAGGCGGTGCAGGTGAGGCAGGCAAGGACATCATCGACGGCGCTAAGGACGCTGCCGACGACGTTATAGACGGTCTTGACGGCGACAAGGAAGACGACAGCAAGAAGACCACAACTACTGCCAAAAAGGACAGATAACAGCAAAGGCGGACATTTAGTCCGCCTCAGTCTGTCAATAAACCCCAATTTCATTAGGGAACGCCTTCTCTTGCAAGGCGTTCCCTCTTAAAAAACAGTCCACCGGACTGTTTTTTTAATTCACC
>CACZEJ010000018.1 GCA_902780115.1 Ruminococcus flavefaciens
GGGGCTTTGCCCCACGCCCTACCAAAGGCGCTGCCTCTGGACTCTGCCAAAGGAACACAGTCCCTTTGGAATCCCGTTATTAGTTGAAATCGACTTTTTTGACAAACTGAGGGACGACCAATGGTCGCCCATACATGGCTAACGGCTATGGGCTAATGGCTAACAGCTAAAAAAGCTCCCGAAAAATCGGGAGCTTTTTGCTGTTATTATGCGTTCATGCCGAGCTCGATAGCCTTGAAGTTGTTAGGGATAAGTGCTGCCTTCTTAGGCGGTACTACCTTCTCAATTGCCTTCTGCATTGTCTCAAGTGAGCAGATGTTTGTCTCCTTGAGGAGCTTGCCGAGAAGAATGATGTTAGAGCCGCCCTTGAGAGCATTATCATCAGCCATCTGCTGTGATGGGATACCATACAGCTCGATGTCTGTTCTGTCTGTCTCAGGCTCGATCATTGTGCTGTCGAAGAATACCTTACCGCCTGGACGTACACAGCTTACAAACTTGTCGAATGAAGGCTGGTTCATAGCGATGAGGAGATGTGGTGTGAGTACGAGAGGTGAACCGATCGGATCATCGGAGATAGTAACTGAACAGTTACAGGTACCGCCTCTCATCTCAGGACCGTATGAAGGGAGCCATGAAAGCTCCTTATTGTCCATAAGTCCGCAGTATGCAAGGATCTTTCCTGCGAAGAGGATACCCTGTCCGCCGAAGCCTGCGAGAAGGATCTCAGTAGTAGCCATTACTCGTTACCTCCTTCTGTCTTTGGGAATACTCCCTCTTCAACGTCCTTGTATACGCCGAGAGGATAGTATGGGATCATTTCGTCCTGAAGTCTCTTGATAGCGTCAAGAGGAGCAAGTCCCCAGTTTGTAGGACAAGTTGAAAGTACCTCTACGATAGAGAAGCCCTTTCCTGCCTTCTGGTTCTCGAATGCCTTGCGGATAGCCTTCTTAGCAGCCTTGATGTGAGGAACGCTGTCTACTGCTACACGCTCAGCGTATGCTGTACCTGTGAGCTGTGAGAGCATCTCGCATACCTTTACAGGATAGCCTGCAAGTTCAGGGCTTCTTCCGAAAGGTGTTGTCTGTGTTACCTGTCCGGGGAGTGTTGTAGGAGCCATCTGACCGCCTGTCATTCCGTAGATAGTGTTGTTTATGAAGATAACAACGATATTCTCGCCTCTTGTTGCAACGTGTACTGTTTCAGCTGTACCGATAGCAGCAAGGTCGCCGTCGCCCTGATATGTAAATACGAACTTGTCAGGGTTTGTGCGCTTTACGCCTGTTGCTACAGCAGGAGCACGTCCGTGTGCAGCCTCGATCATATCACAGTTAAAATAATCATATGCCATTACTGAGCAGCCAACAGGACATACGCCTATTGTATCGCCCTCGATGCCCATTTCGTCGATGACTTCACAGAGTATTCTGTGTACTATACCGTGTGTACAGCCAGGGCAGTAATGTGTAGGAACGTCGATGAGCGACTTTGGTCTTTCAAATACTACAGCCATCAGAGAGCACCTCCCATTCTCTTGATCTCGCCCAATACCTCAGCAGGTGTCGGGATAACGCCGCCTGTTCTTCCGAAGAACTCTACAGGCTTTGAGCAGTTGATAGCAAGCTTGATATCCTCGATCATCTGTCCCATTGACATCTCTACGCTGAGAAGCTTCTTAGCGTTCTTAGCAGCCTCATTGATCTCCTTTACAGGGAATGGCCACAGTGTCTTAGGACGGAAGAGACCTGCCTTGATGCCCTGTGCTCTTGCGTCGTTTACAGCAGACTTTGCAACTCTTGCTGTTGCACCGAATGCACATACGAGCACGTCGCAGTCCTCTGTGAGGTAAAGCTCAGCTTCTGTCTCTGTCTCCTTGATGATCTCGTATCTCTTGTAGCGGTCGAGGATCGAGTTCTCAAGCTCATCAGGCTTGAGGTAGAGGGAGTTGATGATATGGTGCTCTCTCTTCATCTTGTGACCGTTAGCAGCCCAGCTGCTCTTATCGTAAGCGTCAGGGTTGATCTCAGGGAATGTAACAGGCTCCATCATCTGTCCGAGAAGTCCGTCTGCAAGGATCATTGCAGGCATACGGTACTTATCAGCGCGGTCGAAAGCCTTTACAACGTAGTCTACCATTTCCTGTACTGATGCAGGAGCATATACGAGAAGCTGGAAGTCGCCGTGGCCGAGAGCCTTTGTAGCCTGCCAGTAGTCAGCCTGTGATGGCTGGATACCGCCCAGACCCGGGCCGCCTCTTTCTACGTTGATGATAACAGCAGGAAGGTCTGAACCTGCTATGTATGAAACACCTTCGCTCTTGAGTGAGATTCCGGGTGATGATGATGATGTCATTGCACGAACACCTGTTGATGCTGCGCCGAGTACCATATTGATAGCAGCAATCTCGGACTCTGCCTGTAAGAATACGCCGCCTGCCTTATGCATACGCTTTGCCATATAAGCGGCAAGCTCTGTCTGAGGAGTGATCGGATAGCCGAAGAAGCATTTACAACCTGCTCTTATAGCAGCTTCTGCCAGCGCTTCGTTACCCTTCATAAGATTTCTTTCCAAAGCTAAACAGCTCCTTTCGATCATAAATAATTATTTTTGAATAACGATAGCGCAGTCAGGGCACATAGTTGCACACATTGCACAGCTTATGCAAGCTGACTGGTCAGTACACTCTGCGTAGAAATATCCCTTTTTGTTACGATGTTCTTTCTGAAGAACAACGATCTTCTTAGGACAGGCAGCTGTACAAAGTCCGCAGCCCTTGCAGCGCTCTGTAATAACTGTCATCTTTTCCATACACCTTTCGCTCCTTTCAGATTGATTAATTCTATGGTCTAATCAGGAATTCGGGGTTCGGAATCCGAGATCACGCCGTTGCAGACTTGATTCCGCATTCCGAATTCCGCATTCCGAATTATCTTATCCCCAGACGGGCTTTACATATATCTTTGCGGGGAATACGTCGGGCTTATGGGAAAGCTCTGCGATATCCTCGGGATATACGGTATATTTTACAGGAAGCCCTGTGAGCTTCGAGGTCTCCTCTGCGAAACTGCGTGACTGCTCGATGATATCCAATGTAGTCTCGCAGCCGAGGTTCGTATTATTTATGATAGCGGTGTGCTTCATACGTGCAGCCGCCTCGATCTCATACATCAGCTTTGTTACTTCCTCAGCGGTATTCGTGAGGTAACGGCGCTGATTTATGACATAATACATCTCGATATTGTCCTTGAACTGCTCCAGTTCGTCGGCATAGCGTCCGAGAGCGACAGCTCCTGCGTCGTCGCCGCCAACGTCGATGATGAGGCAGTCCTCATCCATAGCCAGCTCCACAACGTCGAACTGTATCGACGGGATATCGAGGTTGCTCCTTGCGAAATCGGGAGCAATGAGCCTTATGCCTTTTTCCTCGAACAGATCGCGGAAATCGGCTGTTCGGAAATAGGGATTGACTATATCAAGATCGACTATAGCTGCCGACTTGCCCTCTGCTGCGGCTTTTACCGCAAGGTTTACGGAGAAATTCGTCTTTCCGCTGCCATAGTGACCTGTAATTATCTTAATATTTTTCATAGTTATCCTCTTGAATAAGTTTATAAAAAATCCTACAAACTATATTATACCACGTTAAAGCACTAATTGCAAGTGGAATTTTTTGTATCCGTCTTTTTATTTTTTGTGAAAGCAGGCAAAAGCCCCGACAATGCGTCGGGGCTTGGTTTTATCGGGGAAGGCTCAATATCAGACAATAATACCATAATAAGGATAATCAAATGTCTGATCTCCGTAATAGCTCGTTACCGAACCGTTTCTTATTGAAATGTACACAGTATTCATCATGGTAAGTCCCTCTTCCTGTAACAGCACCTCTATATCTTCAAAAGTTCCATATTCCCCGTAGTTCTTTTCATTCTGAGGTCCAATTGTGATACGGTCACTTGCTGCGTCATATACAGGATATGATGCACAGAAATATCCCATATGAGCTTTTACATATGCCAAAGCTCCGCTGCTGTCCTCATAGAAGCCTGTGTACGCACCGCCAAACCACTCACTGAGTTCTTTCATCTCAGAGTTATAAATTTTTATAAATGAATCCACCTCATAATGTCCTTGCTTGATGATAAGCTCGGGAGTGCCGTCACCTGTTACGTCTTTTAAAACATAATCGATATAAAAGTCTTCGCCGCTCGCAACAGCTTCATCTACAAGTTTTGTTATCATATTGCGGTAGTTCTCCTGATATCCCTGATTGAGTCTTCCCACAAATGTATTCTCCTGAGAAGCTGTCGTGCTTACGGTTGTGACCTCTGCTTCCTGAACAGTATTGACCTGTACATTTGTCTGTGCGATTTTTTCCTGTGCTGATGTGGCAACTGTTGTTACCGTCTGTGTTGATGTTGTCTTGACAGAAGTTGTGCCTGAGCTGTCTACTGTTGTTTCTGTGCTCTTCTTGTCTGTTGTGACAGCTGTTACCGTCGGAGTACCGCCGCCTTTATTGGTAATTTTGCTTCCTCCGTGCATAAATGCCACGCTTCCGATAACAACGCCTGCGATAAGCACAAAAGAAGCAGCCATCATCACAGGTCTCAGCCATTCGGGTCTTCTTACACGTTCAACTCCGCTTACTGCGTTTTCATCTATAATATTCTTTCTCATTGTTCTTTCCATCTCTTTCTTTTTTATCTTATAATCTCTTTCGCTCTTTGCGAACAGCCTTTCAAAATCCGCTTCGTCAAGTTCGGGGCTTAGATCTGTGATTTCGTCCACGATCTCATCTCCTGTATTTTCAAGTATGTCAAATAAATTTTTCTTTTTCATGATTCACCCTCCTTCAACCTGTTATGCCTGCTTCGGCAAGCTTTCCGCGAAGTTTCTCCATAGCCCTTGTACATCTTGATCTGACGGACGATGCCGTCATGGAAACTGTCTTCGCTATCTCCGATGATTTGCGATTATAGTAGAATTTCTGTATAAGTATCACGGAATCAGGCTCGCCGAGCTCTTTTATCTTCTGTAGAAGGATACTTCGGAGTTCCGAGCTTTCAACGCGCTCATCAACGCTGAAATCAGAAACAAGCTCAGCCATATCCTCTTCGTCTGTATATGCGTTGTGAATATTTGCGGCTGAAAGGACTCTGAAGCGGTCTATAGCCTTTCGCCTGGCTATCGTTCCTATATAGCCCTTGATATCGTTTACGTATCTCTCATCGTACTCAAACTTTATAAATATATCCGTGAACACATCACAGTAGCACTCTTCGATGTCCTCCCGTGCAGCACAGCTTCTCAGCTTATTGAATACTATCGCATAGACATACCTGCCGTATTCCTTCATCAGCCTCCTGTGGCACTGCTCAGGAGATGTTCTGAGGAGCTCATTCAGCTCGTTTCCTGTCATGTTCTTCCCTCCTTCTGGTTTTTCGTCAATGACGAAATAATCTATATTAAAGATCGACCTTTCATAAGTAACATTCGGCAAAAAAATAAAAGTGCTGCAAAAACCCGAAAAAAATTTCTGTTTTTATATTACCACACTTTTCACGCCGCCGCAACAGCAAAAAAAATCTCCCGACCATTGGTCGGGAGAAGTTATACGCTTGATTATTCAGCGTCTGTATTCTTTTCGATGTAGTTAACGATGTCGCCTACAGTCTTTATCTCTTCAACTGCCTCGTCAGGGATAGAGATGTCGAACTCATCCTCGATAGTTGTGATAAGGTCTACTACGTCAAGTGAATCAGCACCGAGATCGTCCTGAATATTTGCGTCGAGGTTAACCTCATCTGCCTCTACGCTAAGCTGCTCTGCAATAATATCTTTGAGTTTTTCAAAAATCATTACCAGGTCCTCCGTTTTCTTTTTTATTATTTATCCTGAAAAACGACTCATTCAATGAATGCTCCGATTTTTCTAAATTTAGTATAGCGTTCTTTAAGCAAAACGTCAATATCTTTTTTACATTTTTCCGGAATTTTTTGTGACAAATATTCTTTTATATTTTCCGAAATTTTGTCTAAATCGTTATGTGCGCCTCCGAGGGGTTCTTCGATGATAGCTTCTGCAACTCCCAGACGAACCATATCTTCGGCAGTTATCTTCATTATCTCGCTGGCTTCCTGCTCACGGGAAGCGTCCTTCCAGAGTATGCTTGCGAATCCTCGTGGCGATAAAACCGAATATTCCGCATTCTCAAGCATAGCGAGCTCGTCACACACGCCGAGAGCAAGTGCTCCGCCGCTTCCGCCCTCGCCGAGAACGATAGATATTATAGGTGTGCGCAGGGTCATGAACTCTGCGATATTCTTTGCGATAGCTTCGCCCTGACCGCGCTCCTCGGCAGCAACGCCGCAGAATGCACCGGGGGTATCAATGAAGCATATGATAGGACGGTGGAATTTCTCCGCCTGTCTTGCCAGTCTGAGAGCCTTTCTGTAGCCCTCGGGGTGAGGCATAGCGAAGTTGCAGGTCTTGTTCTCGTTGATGTCCCTGCCCTTTACCTCTGCGATAATGGTGACAGGATCGCCGTCAAGTCTTGCAAGACCGCCGATGATAGCTCTGTCGTCGCCGAAAAGTCTGTCACCGTGCATCTCGTACCAGTCCGTGAATATCTGTGGGATATAATCCTTTATGGTAGGTCTTCCCTTAGTGTGGATAAGCTGCAAGCGCTCCCACGCTGTTCTTTTCTCCTCCATGGTCACGCCTCCTTTGCATTATAGCCGTGGAGCTTCAGGAGATGCGACAGAACGCTTCTCATCTTTCTGCGCTCGACGATCATGTCCACAAAGCCCTTGTTGTACATGAATTCAGCAAGCTGGAAGTCATCGGGCAGCTTCTGCTTGATAGTGCCCTCGATAACTCTTCTGCCTGCGAAGCCTATAAGCACCTTCGGCTCGGCGATGATGATATCGCCGATAGAGGCAAAGCTGGCTGTTACACCGCCTGTTGTAGGGTCTGTCATTACGGATATATACAGTCCGCCTGCTTCGCTGTGGAGCTTTGCAGCGCCTGATGTCTTAGCCATCTGCATGAGGGAAACGATACCCTCCTGCATACGTGCTCCGCCTGATGCAGTAAACATTACTACAGGGAGCTTCTTCTCGGTCGCGAACTCAAATGCGCGTGTTATCTTTTCGCCGACAACGCTGCCCATTGAGCCCATCATGAAGCGTGAATCCATTATTCCGATAACTACAGGCGAGCCCTTTATGGTAGCTGTACCCGTGATAACTGCTTCGTTGATGCCAGTGCTTGCGCGGAGCTCAGCCTGCTTCTCCGAATAGTCGGGGAAATCAAGCGGATTTGCGCTTCTCATGCCGCCGTTGAGTTCCTTGAAGCTGCCCTTGTCCACAGTTATGGCAAGGCGCTCTGTTGATGAAAGTCTGCCGTGATAATTGCACTTGGGGCATACTCTGTGAAGCTCCTCATACTTTGAAAGCGGACTTGTACCCTGACAGCGCGGACACTTGAACATCGGGGGCTTGTATTCCTCTTCGCCGTCGTTGAAGCGTTTCTTTACAACGTTAAAAAAATCTTCAAACAAATCTTTTCTCCCCATTCCCTCTTATTTTTTCTTCTTTTCTTCCATGAATCTTCCAAGGAAGCCTATATCGTACTTTCCTGCCTTGAAATCTGCATTCTTGATTATCTCAAGCTGGAAATCAATATTCGTATCCACGCCGTCTACGATAAACTCGGAAAGCGCCCATCTCATCTTGTTGATAGCGTCCTCGCGGTCGGAGCCGTGAGCGATGAGCTTGCTTATCATGGAATCGTAGAAAGGTGTTATGGTATAGCCCTGATATACTGCGCCGTCAATTCTTATTCCCGGACCGCCAGGCATATAGAGTGCCGTGATAGTTCCGGGGGACGGACGGAAGCCCAGTTCAGGGTTCTCGGCATTTATTCTGCACTCGATAGCATGGCCGCGCATCTTGATGTCCTCCTGCTTCAGTTCAAGAACCTTTCCATCAGCTATCTCTATCTGTGCCTTTACAAGGTCAAAGCCTGTTACCTCCTCGGTAATGGGGTGCTCGACCTGTATTCTTGTATTCATTTCCATGAAGTAGAAGTCGCGGTTCTCGTCAACGAGGAACTCGATAGTACCTGCGTTGTAGTAGCCGCACTGTTTTGCGGCAGTAACTGCTGCCGCGCCCATTTTTGCACGAAGCTCAGGGCTTACGATAGGGCTGGGGCACTCCTCGAGCATCTTCTGGTTGCGGCGCTGCATAGAGCAGTCACGCTCGCAGAGGTGGAGGTAGTTTCCGTGCTTGTCGGCGATTATCTGTATCTCCACATGATGCGGATTTATGAGAAATTTTTCTATATATACAGCGTCGTCACCGAAGAAGTTCTTAGCCTCCTGCTGAGCAGCTGTCATCTGAGCTTCCAGCTCGTCGGGACTGTCAACACGGCGTATACCGCGTCCGCCGCCGCCTGCCGAAGCCTTTACAAGTACAGGATAGCCTGCCTTGTCTGCTATCTCACGAGCCTCCTCAAGGGACTTTACTGCGCCCTTTGAGCCCGGGATAACAGGTACTCCCGCAGCTGCCATAGTCTCCTTTGCGGCAGCCTTGTCACCCAGCATCTCTATGGACTTATAGGAAGGTCCTATGAAAACGATGCCGCTTGCCTCGCAGAGCTTTGCGAATTCGGCATTCTCGGAAAGGAATCCGAAGCCCGGGTGTATAGCATCTGCTCCCGTATTGAGAGCAGCCTGTATTATTGCGTTCATATTGAGATAGCTGTCCTTTGTTGCAGCAGGTCCTATACATACTGCCTCGTCAGCTATCTGAGCATGGAGAGATTTTCTGTCAGCTGTTGAATATACAGCTACACAGCGTATATTCAGTTCTCTGCAAGCTCTGATTATTCGTACAGCGATCTCGCCTCTGTTGGCGATAAGTACTTTCCTGAACATTTATTTTTTCTCCTGTATGAGTTATTTATTGTCTGTAATAACAAAGGTTATCTCGCATGATACAGCCTTTTCGCCGCCTACAGAAGCAGTTGCCTTGCCTGTACCCACAGGTCCGCGCTGACGTATCATCTCCACCTCAAGGTCGAGAACGTCCCCGGGGACTACCTGTCTGCGGAACTTAGCCTTGTCGATACCGCCGAAAAGACCTAACTTGCCCTTGAACTCAGGCTTTGAGAGCATACATACAGCACCTGCCTGTGCCAGCATCTCCACCATGAGAACGCCTGGGGTCACAGGATATCCAGGGAAATGTCCCTTGAACCAGAAATCGTCTTCCTTTATGTACTTTCTTGCGTGTACCTTTACACCAACTTCCATATCAACTATCTCGTCGATAAGAAGGAACGGATCGCGGTGGGGGATTATTTCCATTATCTGCTCTTTATTCATAAGTATATCAGCCATCTTAATTACTCCTTATTTATATCATTATCTGCAAGCATACCCATATCATCTTCGGGCTTTATCCTGTATTTTGCGAAGGGGTCTTCGGGCTCATTGCTTTCATTTTCCGTATTATTGCCTGCTCCCCATACAGTCCCCTCGTCAACGCTGTATACCTCTCCGTCTTTCACGAAGCTCTTGTACGAACCGCTGAGCTGCACAAAATGGGGATAGCCTGTTTCGTCCCTGATGCCGCTGTCGATCTTTTCCATGAAGTATATCAGAACAGGATTTGCCGCTGCCAGAGGTATAAGTCCGACACAGACAGGTATGAGCAGAAGTGATGCCGCAAGCACTATCTTCCAGTTGTATACCTTGCGTATCACTACGAAATACACCAGAAGGAACAGACTTATGAGAGCTATCATTACGTTCAGCATCATAATTCCGCTGATCTTATAAAGCGGCGAAAGATTTGCGAACATCACACCTATCGGTATCAGGATAACGTTCATTATGGTCATGATCCAGAAATCACGCAGGAATCTTCTGCGCTTCATCTGCATACCAAGCATTCTCTGGTTGTATTCCCTGAACTCTGTATACATCTCCGCGGAGGTGATATTTATATGAGCTTCGTCTATATTTTCCTGTGTAATATATTTAAGTTCCATAATCAAAGAAATGTTCCGTCATGTGGGTGGTCTCTGTTTATTTTTTCACGGATACTGTCGTATGTAAGGTCTGATAAATTTTCCGAATCGCTGTTAAAAGTAGTAATGTTCAAACGAGGAAACGACGGATAGCCGAGCTCTTTTGAAAGCTCCTCCTCGACCACGTTATAATACCACGCCATGCAAAAATTCATTGCCGCAATGCCGACAAATCCTATGCTCACAGCTGTAACAGGCACCGATATCAGCAGTACCACGAATCTTTCATGGCAGCCCTTAACATATACAAAATAGAATATCAGTCCTGCATACACGAAGAAACCAACTGCTGCCAATGCTATCCTCCAGCCCGGAGTAGATGTTCCTTCCGCTTTCTGTTCATTCTGGGTGTTCATCATCAGCACCCATGTCTTGTATATCAACAAAATGAACTGTATCACCATCCATATGTTGAACATTGCATGGGTACGGTGGCGCTTTGTGTAATTCTTTACAGCTTCAATATTGTATTTCCGGGCTTCGGCGAACATTTCGGGCGAAGTTATATTCTTTCCGCCCGAGTCGATCACTTCCTGAGTTATGTACTTATATTCCATTACTTGATGACCATTATAGGCTGGTCAAATTCTACTGCCTGTCCGTCTGATACGAGTATCTGCTCAACAACGCCGTCAAAGTCAGACTGTATCTCGTTCATGAGCTTCATGGACTCGATTATCATGATGACATCGCCCTTCTTGACCTCGTCGCCTGTCTTGACGAAAGGCGGCTTGTCAGGTGAAGGAGCTGAATAGAATGTTCCGACGATAGGAGATTTTACTATCTTTCCGCTTACTTCCTCTGCCATAGAAGCCTCGCTTGCAGCAAGTGTATTCTCAACAGGAGCAGCTGCCTGTACAGGAGCTCCGCCTGCGATAACGGGCATAGGCATTGGCATTGGCGGAGGCGGAGGACACTTCTTGCCCTTCAGGGTGATCGTTTTGTCTCCGTCCGATATAGTGAGCTCAGACAGCTCTTTCTTATTTATGATATCAGCCAGCTTCTCAATAGTGTCAAGGTCGATCTGACCGTAGATCTTCTCCATTTATTATCCTCCTCAGTCAACTACTCTCTTGAAGCAGAGTGTTGCATTATGTCCGCCGAAACCAAGAGAATTTGAAAGGACAGCATTAACTTCCTGTTCGATATTTCCGTTTCCGCAGTAATCGAGGTCACAAGCCTCGTCAGGAACCTTATATCCAACTGTAGCGTGGATAAGACCTTCCTGTATGGTCTTTGCACATACAACAGCTTCAACTGCTCCCGCAGCACCGAGAAGGTGTCCTATCATGGACTTTGTTGAGCTTATCTTTACGCGGCGTGCTTCTTCCTCGCCGAATGCGAGCTTGATAGCAGCTGTCTCATACTTATCGTTAAGACCTGTTGATGTACCGTGTGCATTTATGTAGTCAATGTCGGAAGGCTTCAGACCTGCTTCCTCCATAGCGAGCGTCATGCCCTTTGCAGCAGCCTCACCTGTAGGCATAGGTGAAGTCATGTGATATCCGTCGCAGGTCTCGCCGTAGCCTGCAAGCTCTGCGTATATCTTAGCTCCGCGCGCCTTTGCGTGTTCGTATTCCTCAAGGACGATAACGCCGCTGCCTTCTCCGAGAACGAAGCCGCTGCGCTCCTTGTCGAAAGGAATGGAAGCTCTTGTAAGGTCTTCGCTCTTTGTGAGAGCCTTCATATTTGCGAAGCCGCCGAATGTGAATTCCTGTCTTGTGGACTCGGTGCCGCCTGCCAGACAAGCATCGAGGTAGCCGTCCTTTATCTTACGGAAAGCTTCACCGATACAGTGTGTACCCGATGCACAGGCTGTTGTTATATCGAAGTTCGCACCTCTGAAGCCTGTTTTCATCGAGATCGTTCCCGCAGCCATATTGCTTATCATCATCGGAATATAGAAAGCGGATATCCTGCTCGGTCCTTTTTCGAGGTACTTTGTGTACTCTGAAAGTGTAAGGTCAACGCCGCCGATTCCCGAACCAACGATAACGCCTACCTTATAAGGATCCATGTCCTTGAAGTTCGTACCCGAATCAGTAAGTGCTTCATGTGCCGCAACGACTGCGTACTTTGTGAAGGTATCCATTCTTCTTGCTTCCTTCTTGTCGAAGCAGCCCTCAACGCCGAAATAGTCCTCTTCATTGAAATCGCGTACTATACCTGCGATCTTAACACCTATACGAGATGGATCGAACATATCTATATAGGATATTCCGACTTTATTTGCCTTTATGCCTTCCCAGAACTTCTCCACGCCTGTTCCGAGAGGAGTAACAGCTCCTATTCCTGTGATAACAACTCTTCTGCTCATATTTTTCCCTTTCCTCTTTGAATTATTAAAGCTTTTTGGTGCATATAAGTGTTGATGATACAAGCACCATAAGACGAATTCACATTGAAAGTCCGCCTGATATCTCTATGACCTGACCTGTAACATAAGAAGCGTCTTCAGAAGCAAGGAATGATACTACAGAAGCTATCTCCTCAGGTTCGCCGTAACGCTTGAGCGCAACAGCATCTAACATCTTTGCTTTCAGCTCATCTGAAAGCACATCTGTCATCGGTGTATGGATAAATCCGGGAGCAACAGCATTGCAGGTGATATTTCTTGAACCGAACTCCTTGGCAGTTGTCTTTGTCATACCGATGATAGCAGCCTTTGAAGCGGAGTAGTTCATCTGTCCGGGATTTCCGTAAAGTCCTGCAACAGAAGCAACATTTACTATTCTGCCGTGTCTCTGCTTCATCATCACAGATGTAACGTGCTTTGTCATATTGTATACGCTCTTCTGGTTTACTGCGATAACGATATCGTAGTCGTCCTCTGCCATTCTTGCAAGAAGCTTATCCTTTGTGATGCCTGCGTTGTTTACGAGAACATCAATGCCGCCGAAGTCAGCCTTTACCTGTTTTACCATAGCTTCGCACTGATCGAACTTAGATACATCTGCTGCGATACATTCAGCCTTTACGCCGAAAGCGCGGCACTCCTCTGCTACTGCGAGAGCCTTTTCCTTGTCTCCGTCACTTGGATAATGATTGATTATTACGTCAAAACCGTCCTTTGCGAGTCTCTTTGCGATGCAAGCGCCAATACCCTGTGAAGCGCCCGTGATGATTGCTGTAGCCATTTTTATACCTCCATTTTTCGTATCCGAACGTGATACATATATTCTAACACATCTTTCCGCAAAATGAAACGGGAAGATTGTCACTTTCTGTAGTTACAAATGTCACTTTTTTATTGACAGCAGTATTCAAATATCATGTCATATTCCATCAAAGAGCCATAGCCGCCCTGCTTTACAGGTATATTCCCAACATACCTGTAGCCCTGAGCTGCCATATCATCTATCACCTGACGCGGACTTATCTTTCCGTTCTCGTCTTTGTAGTAATAGGTGCCGCCGATGCTGCTCCTGATCCTTACATACTTGTACTTCATAGCTTCAGCAGCTTTTCTGCGCCGTCATTTATTTCCTTAACGATATCGGCACAAGTCTTTATATCGTTGACCATACCCGAAATAGCTCCACAGAGGAACGAACCGCTCTCAACATCGCCTTCAACTACGGCTCTGCGGAGTGCACCTACTGTAAGCTGCTCGAATTCCTCGGGAGAGAGAGTTCCCTCCTTCTCGCCTGTTGCGAGCTTCTTTGCGAACTTTGTCTTGATATTTCTGCAAGGGTGACCTGTATAGCGGCCTGTTACGATATTATCTGTGTCCTTAGCCTTTATAACGAGATCCTTGAATGTTGGGTGTATCTGACATTCCTCGGAAGCAAGGAAGCGTGTACCGATCTGAACGCCCTCGGCTCCCAGCATGAAAGCTGCTGCCATACCTCTGCCGTCAGCGATACCGCCTGCTGCGATAACAGGTATCTCAACTGCGTCAACTACCTGCGGAACGAGACACATTGTAGTATTCTCGCCGATATGTCCGCCTGATTCAGTACCCTCTGCGATAACTGCGTCAGCACCTGACTTTTCCATTCTCTTTGCAAGAGCTACCGATGGAACTACTGGCATCACCTTAATGCCTGCCTCTTTCCATGCAGCCATATATTTTCCGGGGTTGCCCGCACCTGTTGTGATGACCTTTACTCCCTCATCAATACAGAGCTGTGCGAGATCGTCTGCATTCGGGCTCATCAGCATGATATTCACGCCAAAGGGCTTGTTTGTCTTTTCCTTGCAGAGTCTGATCTGCTCACGGAGATAGTCGATAGGAGCGTTTCCGCCTGCAATAAGACCGATACCGCCTGCGTTTGATACTGCTGAAGCGAGTGTGTGCTCGGCTACCCATGCCATACCGCCCTGGATTATAGGATATTCACAGCCGAGGAGTTCAGTAATGCGTGTTTTCATAATAGTTCTCCTTTTATAGTTTAGCTTTTAGCCCTTAGCCGTCAGCCTGTTGTATGCCTTACGGCAAACGGCTCTAAAAATCAGTATTCAAGTATTATTCCGCCGTAGGTAAGACCTGCTCCGAAGCCGATCAGAGCGATCTTCTGCCCGCGCTTGATGATGCCTTTTTCTATAGCTTCGTCAAGTGCGAGAGGGATAGATGCACTTGAGGTGTTTCCGTAATGATCGAGAGTAACTATGAACTTCTCCATAGGCACTCCCAGCTTCTTGGCAGCTGTCTCTATTATCCTTACATTTGCCTGATGAGGTATGAACCAGTCTATATCGTCTTTCGTTATGCCGACTTTGGCAGCTGCAAGCTCAAAGGACTTGGGCAGAGCCTGTACTGCGAACTTGTATACTTCCTTGCCGTTCTGCTGTAATTTATGGAGCGGAACATCAGGGAACGGGTCTTCAAAATTGCTTTCCACAGCTACTTCGGAGGCGACCTTCATAGCTCTTGACACAAGGTATCCCGCACCGCTGCCGTCTGCGCCGAGATGTGATGCGTAGAGCTTATCACTTTTTTCGATAACTGCCGCAGCAGCACCGTCGCCGAAAAGGATACATGAGGATCTGTCTTCAAAGTCAAGGAAGCGTGATAAAGCTTCGTTTGCGACTACAAGAACATACTTCAGCGAATCGTCTGTCATAAGGAAGCGATGCGCTGTATCTGCCGCATACACAAAGCCTGTGCAGGCTGCATTGAGGTCGAAGGCTGCTGCGTTCACAGCGCCTGTCTCGTTCTGGATAATGCAGGACAGACTGGGGCAGTTGAAATCCGCTGTTGCCGAGCAGGATATGACAAGACCTATCTCGGAAGGGTCGATGCCCGCAGCCTCGATAGCTTTCTTTGATGCCTCCGCCCCCATATACCATGTAGGCTCCCAACCTGCCATACGGCGTTCTCTTATTCCTGTCCTTGAAGTTATCCACTCATCGTTAGTCTCAATGAAGCGTTTGAAGTCGTCATTCTTCAGCTTCTGTTCAGGCACATATCTGCCCATTCCCAAAATGTTGATGCCCATTAATCAATATCTCCTTAAAAACATAAAAATTATGCAAATCAGGTTGTAAAAAGCATAATTTTATGTTATAGTAATAATATCGACGCTGCAAATGCCGTTGTATCGTCGATACACCGTGTGCGGGGAACCTTTTCCCGCGGTCGGACATAATATCATACATAATATATTGTAAATCATTTTGAGTATTTTTGCAATGATATTTTAAAACTTTCGTTTGTTAAAGTCGAAATATCAGCACTTCTCACAAATTTGCAATATAACACTTGGGCGCTTTTGCCACTTTTTTGTATATAACACACAGAAAGGATGTTATTTATTATGACAATTTCACTATTTTCAGGACAGGGTTCGCAGTACGCAGGAATGGGCAAGGACATCGCTGAGGCTATGCCCGAACTTCTCTCCGTATACGAAACAGGTTCTGAGATCCTCGGAACAGACCTGAAAGAGATCTGCTTCAATGCACCGCTGGAGGAGCTTTCAAGGACTATCAACTCTCAGCCTGCTATCATGGCAACTTCTATCGTTTGCCTTAAAGCCGCACAGTCAAAGGGCTTTACCTTCGACGGCGTTGCAGGTCATTCCCTCGGTGAATACGCAGCTATGTACGCTTCGGGCATGATCTCCCTCGAAGACGCTTTCCGCCTTATAAAGGCAAGAGCTGC
>CACZEJ010000019.1 GCA_902780115.1 Ruminococcus flavefaciens
CCTCAGTCGGTCCGAACTGCATAGGATTTACGAAATCGGATACGACTGTTCTGTCATTGTCTCTGTGGGAAGCGTCGATAAGACTTGCGTGTCCCTCGTGGAGATAGCCCATTGTTGGAACAAGACCTACTGTGAGCCCCTGTGCTCTCCATTCCTTCACCTGTCTGCGTACTTCATATATAGTTTTTACTATCTTCATATCAGTCACACTCCTTCATAAGCTCATTTATAACTTCATCATCAACAGCATAGGTATGTTCCTGCGCAGGAAAAGCTCCTGATTTAGTTTCGCTGATGTAGTCCGAAACTCCCTGACGCATGAGCGCACCTGCTTCTGCAAAGCGCTTTACGAATTTAGGTGTATGACCTGTGGTAAGTCCCAGCATATCCTGATATACCAGCACCTGTCCGTCGCAGCCGTTTCCTGCGCCGATTCCGATAGTCGGGATAAAAAGCTTCCTTGTGATGATATCCGCGATCTTTGCGGGGATACCCTCAAGTACAACTGCACAGGCACCTGCTTCCTGTATTTTCAGCGCGTCATCAACAAGCTTCCTTGCTTTGTCGAGGCTCTTGCCCTGTACTTTGAAGCCGCCGAAAGCGTTTACCGACTGTGGGGTAAGACCAAGGTGAGCTACAACAGGGATAGAGGCATTTACGATAGCCTTTATCTGCTCGCAGACCTCAGCGCCGCCTTCAAGCTTTACAGCGTTTGCGCCGCCTTCTTTGATGAGCCGTCCTGCGTTGACAACAGCGTCCTGAACGCTTACCTGATAGGACATGAATGGCATATCAGCAACTACGAAAGCATTTTCCGCACCTCTTGATACTGCTGCGGTGTGGTGGATCATATCTTCCATAGTTACAGGGAGGGTATTCTCATAGCCCAGCATCACCATTCCCAGTGAATCGCCGATGAGGATAGCATTTACGCCGCATTCATCAAAGATCTTTGCTGTGGTGTAGTCATAGGCAGTAAGCATCGTGATCTTGTCACCTGATTGCTTCTGCTCCAGCAGAGTTGAAACAGTGTTCTTCATATTCAGTTTTCTCCTTAAAAGATGTTACCTTTCCGAGTACACGGATAAGATACATTGTTATTATAACAGGGGAGTGTGAAAAATGTGTGAACAACTGCTGTAAATTGCAAAAATCATTCATCAAGTACAAACGCCTCCCGAATGGAAGGCGTAAAACTGTTGCATATTCATATTACTCCTGATCGGGAACGATTATAGCTCCGTTGAGACTGAGATTGCGCAGGAATGTAAGGCGAGCCTTGTCGATATACTCAGGCTTTGCCATATAGTATAGGTAGTGCTCCATGAGATTGAACATATCGAATGTGCGTCCCTCTATCTTGAACTGGTTGAAGCCCATAGGTACGTACTTGTTCCAGATATCGTCGGGAGTGATATGCGTACTCAGGGACTTGATATCGAAAAGGCTCCTGTGCTCGCACTGGCACTCGAATATAGCCTTAGCTTCGGGGTGTTCGGCAGCAAATTTCTTTGAATCGAAAGGCACGTTCGGGTACTTTCTGACGTGATTTGCGTAGGCTATCTGCTCTGTTCCGATAGTCTGATAGTGGAGCGAGCGGTTAGCACAGGCAGGGTTGCAGCAGGCATTGACCAGTATCTCGCACTTTTCCTTGTTGGGTATCTTTTCAAGGATATCGAACTTGTTGTTCAGGTCATAGTCGAGGACTACTATGTGGTAATCCTTTTCCACTTCACTGTAGAGGGCTTCGGGGTCGGTCAGGCGCTTGCAGGTAGAGCTGGTCAGCTTGAAATTGGGGTAGTTCTTGCGTATGTAGTCCTCGAGTATGGGCGATACGACGATACATTCGTTCATACCGTTGTCGGCGATGTGCATGACCATGTTGCAGAATTCATCGCTGAGATGCTTCTTTTCGATAACGGGGTTAGTGAATGTGAAGCGGAGCGGTATTCCTTTCCGGTTGAAATAGTTGGTAACTCCTTTCACGAAGTCCTTCTGGCACATACCGTGCATAACTCTGCCGCCGTTCCAGAGCGACGGTGGGAATACGCCGTATACAGATGCTATCTCAATGCCCTCGCGGAAGAACTCGGGACTGTTTTCAAGCATTGTGAGAAACACTACATTGAATTTAAAAAGCCTTGCAAAATCAGGCAGGTGGAATCTTACTTTCATGGTTATCCTCCTATAGTCGGAAATGTATAAAAGTATTATAACATATAATCTGAAAAATAGCAACATTCAGCATGATATACAGCAAGTATCGGTCAGATAAAGACAAAAAAATGCATCACAGGAGTTCCTCCTGTGATGCGTACTTTAGAACTTGTATCACTGTACTTACCGTTATACAGTTTATCAAGTGGGTATGGGATAAAGGGGATTGGGATTGGATAGATCTAAGATAACTGCCTTATGGGGACCTCCTCAGAGGTAAGACAGTCCTATATATAAGCAGCGATTATTCGCTGATCTCAGCTTCTGTAGGAGCCTCTGTAGTAGCCTCAGCTGCATTGAGAGCCTCTCTCTCCTTAGGTCCGAGGTGCTCGTGCTTTGGTCCCTTAGGAGCCTCGGGAGCAACAGGAGGTGTTGGAGGTGTTGGCGGAACAGGCTTCTCGTTCTCGTCAGGAGCTACAGGAGGAGCAGGAGGTGTAGGAAGCTCAGGCTTCTCAGCGTTCTCATCAATAGCAGGAGCTGTCGGCGGCTCTGGCTTCTCAGCGTTATCGTCGATAACAGGAGCTACAGGCGGTACAGGCTTCTCAGGCTCTGCCTTCTTGAAGTGAACGTCAGCGTGTACGTCCTTAGCGTTCAGTATCTTCTCCTTAGTTGCATCGTCAACGAAGTCGATCTTGCTTGCGTCAATCACATCACGGAACTGGAAGAAAAGGTCTGTGAGGTCAAGGTGAACAGGCTTGAGCGGCTTAGCAGGCTTCTCAGCATCTTCGTCTTCATCAGCCTTTGTGGGAGCCTCTGGCTTCTCAGCATCTTCATCTTCGTCAGCCTTTGCAGGAGCCTCTGGCTTTGCGTTAGCGTGGAAGTGAACGTCTACCTTCTCGATCTCGTCCCAGTTTTCAAGGATAGTATCTGTGAGGATATCAATATCGTTTGCTTCGATGAAGCTGCGGATCTGGTCGATAAGATCTGTTACGTCGAGAATAACAGGAGCCTCAGGCTTCTCAGCGTCGTCAAGCTCAGCAGGAGCTACAGGCGGTACAGGAAGCTCGGGTGCTGCAGCTTCGATAGCAGTTGTTGTAACTACAGCAGGTGTTGTTGTTGCAGCGGTTGTAACTGCTGCTTCATCTGTCTCTGCTGCGAATGCGTTAAAGCTTGCTGCTGAAGCCATTACTGACATTGCAGCGAGTGCAGCGAAAATGTGCTTTTTACTTCTCATAATAATTTCTCCTTTAAAATATATTTTTTCTCCTCGTGGGAGCCTATAGGCGTGTTTTGTATTGTTTTGTTTGCCTTATGTTAACAGTTTACGGAGCACGATCACAAAAAACGGGGTAATCTGAAAAATTTTTCAGGAAATTTTTTGCGATCGCTGCAAACGTCGAAATATAGCCATATATTTCAGGAGGTTATTTGCGGGAGCTTTATAGGAAACAGAAAAAGAAGGCACTTTTCAGTACCTTCTTTCAGTCTGTCAATAAATCCCAATTTCATTAGGGAACGCCTTCTCTTGCAAGGCGTTCCCTCTTAAAAAACAGTCCACCGGACTGTTTTTTAATTCACCCTTTGCGAGGCGCTTTGAAAAGGCGCTGCCTCTGGACTCTGCCAAAGGAACACAGTCCCTTTGGAATCCCGTTATTAGTTGAAATCGACTTTTTCGACAAGCTGAAAGAAGGCACTTTTCAGTACCTTCTTTCCCAATTCCTCTATATTTATTCATGTTTCCTTACGGAGAAGGCAACCGGGGGTGCAATGGCGACGGAGCATCTGTCGGAGGGTGTGCTTCCTTCTGCAGATCGGCAGGAGCTTCGCCGTCTTGCTTGGGTTCGGGTTCACTGAGGAGAGCTGCGGGACGCAGTCCCTCGAGTGTGATGGGTTTGTTCTTCTGTATATCTATAAGCGCATCTTCCATGATCGAGAGCGGCTTCTTAGGCGCGTCAGGCAGCTTTTCTCCCTCGGCAGGTGTCGGCGGCTTCGGCGGCTCGGCAGCTTCATCGGGCTTGGGAGCTTCGGGAGCAGCAGGCTTTTCAGGTGTGACAGGCTTTTCGGGAGCCTTTGGCGGCTCAGGATCAGATGGGGGAGCAGGCGGATCATGTTTAGTGTCGGGATTTGGTGTGACAGGCTGCTGCTGTAATGGAGGATCGGCAGGTGCAGGTGGTGTTACGTCAGCGGGAGCAGGCGGCTCGGGAGACTTTACGCTGTCCTTTTCAGGCATTGGCGGTTCCGGAGCAGCTGTTCCCTTTGCAGGATCAGGTTTTGCGATCGTTACTTTTTCCTTTGCGGACGGTACAGGGATGTCAAGTCCGCGGACTTTGACATTTATGTCTGAATTCTCTTTTTCAAGGTCGGATCTGAACGTGCTGTAGCCGTCGTTTTTCTCCGAATCCACGTAGATATTTACCGTGTCGCCGCTGGATATCATGCCCTTTTCTTTTTCAAGTTCGATTATCTCATTTGCTGCGGTGAGCTTATCCTTTCCTTTGCCGTCGTAGTTCTTTAGGAGTTCTTTTCCGTCTTCGTCATCGCTCTTTATTTCTATGACCTTGCCATTGCGGTTTATAGACATTCTGATCTTTGCGTCAGATGAGATAAGGATAGTGGAATACGGTTTCAGGTTATGCGTATAGTACAGAGTACCTGCTGTTGCAAGCACTCCGATACAGGCAGCAGCTGCTGCAAAGCGTGTTACATACATTTTTATACGTCCAGAACGCTGCTGTTCGTCCATGATTATCGGGTCTGTGACGGACTGCCCGACTTTATAGTGAAGATTGGCAGCATTGACAAAACGTGAATCCTCATCCATTAGTATTGCGTATCCTTCGTGACATTCCATAACGATATATTTCATATTTATTCACCACCTTTTAGTACCTGCATGATGTGTCCGCGCATGATCTCGTAGCCGTTCGTGCATATGAGCAGGACTGCCACAAGATAACGCCTGTGTCTTTCAAGTGATTTTCTTTCGACTTTTGCCCCCTCTGCAAGCTTTGCGATCGGGACGCGCTTAGTCCTGAGGAATTCCTCAAGTATATCGGGATTTTTCCGCGCAAAAGCGATAGCCTTCCGGCATATTTCGAGAGTTCTGTGCTGACGCGGAGAATTATCAGCAACATCGCTCATTGAAACGCCGAAGCTCTCCATCTGAGCGGAAAGCTCCATGATCTCCTGCTGAGTAGCCTCGCGGAGCTCGTTTTCGGCATATGTATCGTGTTCATCACGGATAGTATCTTTCAGGTCTGCTT
This sequence comes from Ruminococcus flavefaciens, assembly GCA_902780115.1. Lineage (GTDB taxonomy): Bacteria > Bacillota > Clostridia > Oscillospirales > Ruminococcaceae > Ruminococcus > Ruminococcus flavefaciens_Y. The sequence continues at coordinate 5,421 of CACZEJ010000019.1, forward strand.
TATCGTCTTCGGAAACATCGAGCGATATCTGCCCTTTGTTCCTTTTTTCTTTGCGGTAATTGTCTATCAGGCGGTTTTTTATCTGCAAAGCTGCAAATTTCAGGAAAGAACCGCGCAGTTTTGAGTAATTACGTATCGACTCGTAAAAAGCGAACATGGCGATACTAAGCTCGTCATCGCTCTGATCGGGAGGACGATTGAGAAATTTGGCAGTTTCCGACTTTATAAATGGCATATAAGCAGAGATAAGCTCGTCTGCCGCGTGGCTGTCGGTTTTAGCCTTGTAGACCCGGGATATGATTTGATGCGCATCAGAAGTCATATTTGCCACCCCCAATTTACTTATAGATTACGTAAGCCGTTCTGAAAAAACGGGGTAATCCTGAAAATTTTTTAGCCGTTAGCCGTTAGCTGTTAGCTTGTAGGGACGACCACCGGTCGTCTGTGTTGTGCTTTATGAAGTATATTTGCGGACGCGCAATGCGCGTCCCTACAGGGTGATATTCAGAAACAGCCATAAAGTCGCGGTTGCTTCTTTATGGCTGCTGAAAGTTAATGATTTAGTTTGCTGAGTTTTCTTCGTCCTGATGACGTATCTGGGCACGTTTTATCTTGCCGCCGAGAGTCTTTGGCAGTTCCTTTACGTACTCGATAACACGGGGATACTTGTAAGGAGCTGTCTCGCGCTTAACGTGATCCTGAAGCTCCTTTGTGAGCTCTGGTGAAGGAGTATATCCCTCAGCGAGAACGACTGTAGCCTTTACTACCTGTCCTCTGATAGGGTCGGGAGCGCCTGTGATAGCTGATTCAACGACAGCAGGGTGGGTGAGCAGAGCGCTTTCTACCTCGAAAGGTCCTATGCGGTAGCCCGAGCACTTGATAACGTCGTCGTTTCTTCCGACGAACCAGTAATAGCCCTTGGAGTCGCGCCATGCAACGTCGCCTGTGTCGTAATTCTCACCGCCGAGAACAGCCTCTGTGAGCTCGGGGTTCTTGTAATAGCCGCTGAAAAGACCTGTAGGACGCTCTTTGTTGATGCCGCATACCATGATGCTGCCCTCTTCACCGTCGTCAGCCTCTGTTCCGTCGGGACGGAGGAGGTGGATATTGTAAAGCGGTGAAGGCTTTCCTGTTGAGCCCGGCTTAGGGTCTATCCACGGGAAGTTTGCGATAAGTACGGTGCCTTCGGTCTGACCGAAGCCCTCGCGCATCTTCTTGCCTGTGAGCTCGTAGATACGGTTGAATACCTCCGGGTTGAGGGGTTCGCCTGCGTTGCAGAAGTTCTGTATCGAGGAGAGGTCGTACTTGGTCATATCCTCCTGAAGCATGAATCTGTACATTGTAGGCGGAGCGCAGAATGTAGTCAGCTTGTAGTGGCTGATAACTTCAAGGATATCCTTGGCGTTGAATCTGCCTGTGAAGTCGTATGCGAACTGTATAGCGCCGCATATCCACTGTCCGTAGATCTTGCCCCAGCCGAACTTAGCCCAGCCTGAGTCCGATATGGACATATGGAGCTTGTTCTCCTGTACCTGATGCCAGTACTTGGCTGTAACGATGTGACCGAGAGGGTGCGCGAAGTTGTGACATACCATCTTTGGCATTCCTGTAGAGCCAGATGTGAAGTATATCAGCATAGTATCGGTTGCCTTTGTAGCCTGATCGTCTGTAGGACGCTCAAAGGTGTCTGGATACTTAGCGATCTCGTCCTCGAAGTAGTCCCAGCCCTCACGAGGCTCTGCAACTGCTATCTTCTTGCGGAGAGTCTTTATCTCGGGAGCTGCTGCGTCTATCTGTCCGCGGATATATTCATCATCGCAGGCGATGATAGCGGATATCTCTGCCATATTTCCGCGGTATGCGATATCATGAGTGGTGAAGAGGAGGTTTCCGGGGATAAGGATAACTCCCAGCTTATGGAGAGCTGTAGCTATTACCCAGTACTCCCAGCGGCGGCGAAGTATAAGAAGAACTACATCGCCCTTTTTAAGTCCGAGACTTCTGAAATAGTGGCAGGTCTGGTTTGAGAGTTTTGAAATATCGGTAAAAGTGAAGGTCTTTTCCTGCTTATCGTGGCTGAGCCATATAAGAGCCTTCTTGTCGGGCTCCTGCTTTGCCCATTCATCAACGATATCCCAGCCGAAATTAAAGTCCTCGGGAACATTAACACGGTAATTTTCCTTAAAATCCTCATATGAGTCGAACTCTATACGAGGCAGGTAACGGTCTAAAAGCATAGTAACGAATACTCCTTTTTAACGGATTATATACTTATCATTCAGCGATCATAGTGAGGAATCTTGCCTTGCTGTCACCTACACAGCGCTGTCCGTGCGGGTAAGTAGGGTTGAAGTAGATCGAGTCGCCTTCGTGGAGGATTATTTCCTTATCCTCGAATATAACTGCGACTGTTCCCTTCAGAACAAGGTTGAATTCCTGACCTGTATGTGTAACGAGCTTAGCAGGCTCGTCTGATGGTTCAAGTGTTACGAGAAGAGGCTGCATGATCTTGTCTGCATAGCGGAAAGCAAGATCCTTGAAGCGATAGCCCGGGAAACGGCTTATGCTTCTGCCCTTGCCGCGGCGGACGACCTGGAATGTGTCGATGCGGCTGGGCTCACCTGTGACAAGCTCATTGAAATCGACTCCGAACTTATTTGCGATCTCATAGATGACGCTGATAGGAAAATCACCGTTCTGTTCATAGCCTGCATACTGTTCCGCAGTTAGGTTAAGCTCCTCTGCGAGCTTCTCCTGTGAATAGTCACAGACCTCGCGCAGTTCACGGATACGTGCTGCTATTTCGTTAATGGTTTCCATAGCGTGACCTCCTTTATATAACATATAAATAAAGCAGCGCAAAGCCGTTGGCTTTCGCCGCAGACAGGCGTTTTTCGCCTGAGTGTACATTTTTTATGATAACATATTTCGAGTGGATTTGTCAAGTTTTTGAAAAATCGGGGATATAGAATATATTACTGTATTAACTGAACTTTTTATATAAATAGCACTCCCGAGGTGCTTCGGGAGTGCCGTTAAGGCTTTTATCTGCCTTTTTTCATTATGAATGATGCGAGACAGAATGCGAAGAATACGCAGATATCTGCGGAAACTATGGTCGAGCCTACAGGTGTTCCCACGAGTATTGCGATTATAAGACCACTTGCTGCGCAGAAAAGTGAGATAATGACCGAGCATATTATTACGCTCCTGAAACTCTTGAATATGCGCATTGCCGAAAGGGCAGGAAAGATAATGAGCGCGGAAATGAGCAGCGAGCCTACGAAATTCATTGCGAAGACGATAATGACTGCTATGACAACTGCTATGAGCAGGTTGTACATATCCGAACGCACTCCCGTTGCCTTTGCAAAGCTTTCGTCGAATGTCACAGCGAATATCTTATTGTAGAAAATAAGGAATACTGCGACCACGAAAACTGACATACCAACGCATATCCATACATCTGTGATGGAGAGCGTAAGTATAGAGGTGGAACCGAAGAGAGTGCTGCACACATCGGCTGTGACGTTGCTCGATGTACGTTTGTTTCCGCTCTGAGCCGCGATATTCATGAGCATATATCCGAGGGCAAGCGCTCCGACGGATATCATGGCAATGGCTGCATCGCCTTTTATCTTTGTCTTGCTGCCTGTTCTCAGGAGGAGTATCGCGGCAGCAATAGTCACGGGCATGATTATGAGCATATTATTGGTGACTCCTGCCACGGTGGCAACTGCCATAGCTCCGAAGGCTACGTGAGAAAGTCCGTCACCGATGAATGAAAAGCGCTTCATTACCAGTGTTACGCCCAGAAGCGACGAACAGAGCGCTATGAGCAGTCCGACTACCATTGCATAGCGTATAACAGGCAGCTGGAAGTAAGTGTGGAGCTTATCGAGTATCTCACTCATCGTCATCACCTCCCATTACTGTCAGGAACGCCTGACCTGTCTTGCTGGTGAGGTAGTCGTCTTTCGTGCCGAAAAACAGCTGTTTTCTGCCGACGTGGAGGATATGTGAGGCATATCTTACGGCTGCGTTCATGTCGTGGGATACCATTATTACGGTTATGCCGTCCTTTTTGTTAAGACTGCCGATGAGCTCGTACATCTCATTTGTGGCTTTAGGGTCAAGACCTGTTACAGGTTCGTCGAGAAGTATCATTTTTCTTGCGGCACATAGGGCTCTTGCGAGAAGCACTCTCTGCTGCTGACCGCCCGAAAGCTCTCTGTAACAGCGTCTGGCAAGGGGAGTTATCTCAAGGCGCTCCATCATATCCTTGGCAAGCTTTTTCTCTTCCTTGTTGTAGAAAGGACGCAAGCCGCAGCGGTTCATGCAGCCCGACAGGACTATCTCACGGACTGATGCAGGGAAATCTCGCTGCACCATGGTCTGCTGAGGCAGATAGCCTATCTCGTTTTTGCCGACCTCGCCGCACAGCTCGATATTGCCGCTGAGCTGAGGCTTCAGACCGAGCAGAGCCTTTATGAGCGTACTCTTTCCCGAGCCGTTTTCTCCGACTATGCATAAATAATCACCGCTGTTAACGGTGAAATTAAGACCTTTCGTAACAACGTCCCCCTCGTATCCGAGAGAGACGTTTTCGCATTTCAGTAATGCTCCCATATCAATCAAGCACCTTCTTCAAAGTATCGAGATTATCCTGCATTATCGAGATATATGAAGCTCCGCCCGCAATATCGCTGTCAGTTACGGATTGCAGGGAGTTGAGCTTCTCGACAGCAGCGTTTTTATTTTTTGAGTTGTTGATTATTGATCTTGCAAGGGAATCGTTGGAATTTTCTATGATAAATACTGTATCCAGTTTGAGTTCGTCAAGCTTTCCAGCAAGTTTTGCCACGGTCTCGAAGCTTGCTTCCGACTCTGCCGAGCAGCCTGCAAAAGCAGCATAGTAGTCGATACCGTAGTCATCGACGAGATAGCGGAACGGGAAACGGTCTCCGAACAGTACAGTCTTTGTTGACGCATTTGCTGCCATATCGCTGAAAGCATTGTCAAGGGAACTCAGCTCCGAGCTGTAGGCAGAAAGGTTTGATCTGTATTTGTCTGCATTAGCAGGATCAAGTTCGCATAGGTCGTCGCATATGGCACTGCATACGGTCTGTGCGTTGCGTACCGACAGCCATACGTGCTCGTCGTATTCGGGCTCGTCCTCGTTGTGGATATGATCCTCGGGACCTTCTTCTATGCCTTCCTTCAGTTCTTCCTCTTTGAGAGAATCCTGAACTGCGTCGAAAAGCTTTATGACCTTCATATTCTTGTTTGCGGAGCTTTTAAGCGCGTCATCGACCCAGCTTTCGGACTCTCCTCCAACATATATGAACATATCGCAATTGGAGATCGTCATCATATCGTCAACGCTTGGCTGATAGTTGTGTATGTCGATGCCGCTTGAAAGGAGATATGTGATATCGGTATTGCCGCTCTCTCCGACAATATTCCTTGTCCAGTCGTATTCGGAAAAATCGGTGCATACGATGCTCAGCTTTTCCTTTTTTTCAGCAGCACTTGTGCTGCCGCAGCCTGTAAACATAGCTGCAAACATTACTGCTGCAACGGACAGTGCAGCCTTTCTGCGAGTGAATTCCATAGATCCGCTCCTTTATCCTTTTGAATTTGATAATCATTTTCAAATCATATTATACTTGATTTGAACTGATATGTCAATAGGGGAGCGTTAATTTCATAAAAATGTCAGGATAAGCTTTTTCGGCATGATACTGCACAATAATAAAAAAATAATTGCTTCACCTCTTGCAGTCTGAAAAAAAATATGATATAATGTATATATCTATGTTTGAAAGGAATTGAAACTATGATAATACTTGATGAACTCAGAGTCGAAATGACAGGCTACCGCAAGGAAATGGCGGAGCTCGCAGACGTTCTGAATATAGAAGCCGCAAAGAAACGAGTTGCGGAGCTTGGCGACGAGACTGCAAAGGAAGGTTTCTGGGACGACCTTGAAAATTCCCAGAAAGTCCTCAAGGAACAGAAGTCTCTTGAGCGAAAGATCGAGAAGTTCAACAAGCTCAATAACAGCCTCGAAGATCTCATAACCCTTATCGAGCTTTCTATCGAAGCTGACGACGAGAGTGACATCGAGGAAATAAAGAGCGAATCAGAGGCTTTCAAGACAAAGCTTGAAGACGAGAAGCTCTCCACTCTCCTTACAGGCGAGTACGATAATTCCAATGCTATCCTCACATTCCATGCAGGCGCAGGCGGAACAGAGGCTCAGGACTGGGCAGAAATGCTCTACCGTATGTACAATCACTGGGCTGAGCGCCACGACTTCAAGGTGGAGCTGCTTGATTACCTCGACGGCGATGACGCAGGTATGAAGTCTGCTTCTATCCTCATCGAAGGAGACAACGCTTACGGCTATATGAAGTCGGAATCGGGCGTTCACAGACTTGTCCGTATCTCACCTTTCGACGCTTCGGGCAGAAGACATACTTCCTTCGCTGCTCTCGAAGTTATGCCTGAAATCGACGATTCTATCGAAGTTGATATCCGTCCCGAGGATATCGAAATGGAAGTTTACCGTTCAAGCGGTGCAGGCGGACAGAAGGTCAACAAGACCAGCTCGGCTGTACGTCTTATCCATAAGCCTACAGGTATCGTTGTTTCATGTCAGACTCAGCGAAGCCAGTACCAGAATAAGGACTACGCTATGAAGATGCTCCGTTCAAAGCTCATCGAGATCAAGGAGCGTGAACATCTCGAAAAGATCGAGGATATCAAGGGCGTTCAGAACCAGATCGCATGGGGTTCACAGATCCGTTCATATGTATTTATGCCGTACACTCTCGTAAAGGATCATCGCACAGGCTTTGAAAACGGCAATATTCAGGCAGTTATGGACGGTGACCTTGACGGATTCATCAACGCTTACCTCAAGTCGCTCTCACACGGAACTCTTGAAAAGTAATTTGTGAGTTGTGGAGTCGTTAAGATAAAATGAAGAAGTCTATCAAAAAATTCCTGCCAATTATAGCTGTAGTCGTTGTAGTATTGACTGTACTGAGATTCTTCGTTCCATCGGCATTTTTCGGGTATATTTACCCTTTCAGCAGGATAAAGGGAAATGTGTCTGTAACTTTTGACGGCAAGGAAGTGAAGCTTTCGGACTGCGAAGTAACTTGTACTTTGCGTGAAAAAAAGGAAAAAGTCCATGTGATCGGTAGTAAGATCAGGATACGTGCAGGCAAGTACGGTTGTTATGAGTTTATTATTGAGCATGACGGCGTTGAAATACCATTTTGTTTCAGTCAGTCAAACTGCTGGAACTGTGAAGATTTCGAGCTTTCATTCAGCGTTGACACCGCAAAAAATACCGTATCATGTACTGGCTGGAAAAGAGGCCTTGAAGAGAACGGTTTAAGGGAAGATAAAATAGATATCGACGATACTTTCAACTTTGACGATATTCCGTCTGAGGGAATACGTATTACTTCTGTTTGAATAAGACATTTTAAAGGGACGGAATGACCGTCCCTTTTTCGTTAGAATACACTTGTGAGAAGCGGCGTTTCACCGCTTTTCAGCATTTCAAGCATATCGTGCAGCTCAGCAAACTCAGCGGTCAGCTCTGCATCGTCTTTTCCTGCGAGCTCTCCTATCCGCGAGCAGAGGCGGTCTATCTCCACAAGCTTTTCGTATTTCAGCAGCACGGAGGCTTTTTTTCGGAATTTCTCCCATTGATCGCTGAGCTTTTGGACGGCTGCCTTTACACTTTCCATATCGCCCTTGTCGAAAAACTCGTTCGCTGCGGAGAGCTCTGACAGCATATTGCTGCATTTTTTGTTTATCCATATGCCTGAAAGAGCGCTTAAACCTATCAGCATCAGCACGATCAAAGCGCTTATCTTAACTCTTGTCACAGTTATTACCTCCAAGTGTGAGATGTTTAGGAGCTTTTCCGTTTTTGTCGGCAACAAAACAGCTGCCGCTCGTGTCCGCCGTCATTATGAAGACCTCATCGACTGTGAGCCCGTTCGCTTTCAGAAGAGCTTCTACAGATGCCCTGCCTGTTCGCAGAGTTTCGAGGGCTTGGGGGATAATTTTTCCGTCGGCTATTATCATAACAGGAGGATCCGAACATTCGGCAGCTATCTTCATGTCGCTTCGTGACGGTGTCTCGGAAGACTGCTTCTTCATGACGGATATGCTTCCCGTAGTTTCGACAATGGCGAACTGTACGTCGTTGAGGTCGAAAATATCCTTGCTTCGCAGAGCCATGAGCAGATCGTCCGCAGAGAAGCGCAGCTCGCGGAGGATATCGCGCTCGACCTTGCCGCCGCGGACTATTATTTTCGGACTGCCTGATATGAGCTTTCGCAGCTTAGGGAAGTGCAGGTTCAGCCAAGATACTATCACCTCAAAACTGACAAGTGACAATATCGGTGTTATTCCTACGATAACGGGGATATTTACGTCTTCGAGGGGGAGTGTTGCAATATTCGATACAAGTATGGTTATTACCAGCTCTGATGGCTGTAATTCGCCAAGCTGACGCTTTCCCATAAGTCTTACGGCGAATATGACCAGCGGATAGAGTATGAGTGAACGGATAAGTATAACAGACATAAAAACAGCTCCTTTGCAGTTATTGTACCGCAAAAGAGCTGATATATTCAGGGATATGTGCAGCCGCGGAGCTGCAATTAATCAGGTGCGTTTTTGTTGTATTCGTTGAAGGCTTTCACGATGATCTCTGCGCAGAGCTCATCGCCCAGTTCGGCACTATTGAGACAAAGAGCGTACTGATCTTTGTCCTGCCAACCTCTGCCTGTGTTGACGTTGTAGAATGTCTCGCGGCGCTTGTCAGCCTTTTTCATAATGGACTCCGCCTTGTTCTCCTTGACGTTATACTGCTCAATAGCACGTTTTACGCGGGATTTTGTATCGGAGTAGATGTAGACGCTGAAGCAGCCCTTTTCCTCGAGTATATAGCTTCCGCATCTGCCGACGAGCACGAAGCTTTTCTCCTTTTCAGCTATCTCGTTTATGATACGGCTCTCCATGAGGAAGACCTTATCGGACAGCGGGAGATTTTCTTCCATTGCTCTTGTTGGATTCGCATTGATGAGCAGCGAATAAAGGAAGCTTGTGGGGACATTTTCTTCTGCATTTTCAAGGTATTCGGGAGATATCCCACATCTTTCAGCAGTCATTTCCAGTATCTGGCGGTTATAGAAGTTTATTCCGAGTTTTTCAGCAGTAAGTTTACCGATGTTGCTGCCGCCGCTTCCGTATTGTCGTTCGATTGTTATGATGTTCTTTTTCATGTGGTACCCCCAGGCTAAAGATATAATTATATAGATATAATAGTATTATACCACATTATGCACATATTTCAAGAATAATCGAAAGTATAATTGTGATTTATGCGAAATTCTATGTTTTGACCAATTTATTCCGTTCTGCATTGTGCAATTTTAAAATAAAAACCTCCCGTTGGTTAGCACAACGGGAGGTATATAATTACTTTACTGCTCTAACTGATGAGTCACTATCAGTTGTTTAGATCAAACGCAGCCCTGAGCCTTCATTGCTTCAGCAACCTTGAGGAAGCCTGCAATGTTAGCACCAGCCATGTAGTTGCCAGCCATACCGTACTCCTTAGCAGCCTCATCGCAAGCCTTGAAGATAGACTTCATGATGCCGTGGAGCTTCTCGTCAACTTCTTCAAATGTCCAGCTGAGTCTCTCGCTGTTCTGGCTCATTTCAAGACCTGATGTAGCAACACCGCCGGCATTTGCAGCCTTAGCAGGACCATAGAGAATGCCGTTTGAAAGGTATGTCTCGATAGCCTCCGGAGTTGAAGGCATATTAGCGCCCTCAGCTACTGCGTAACCGCCGTTAGCAACGATAGCCTTTGCGCCGTCGAGGTTGATCTCGTTCTGTGTAGCACATGGGAGAGCGATGTCAAGCTTGATATCGCCAGCGTTGCACTTGAGTGTCCAAACGCTGCCCTCGTGGTACTCAGCGTTCTTGTGAGCTGTTCTGCCGATGTATTCCTTGATACGGCCGCGCTCAACCTCCTTGATCTGCTTAACGAGATCAAGGTCGATTCCGTCAGGATCGTAGATGTAGCCGTTAGAGTCGGAAACTGTTACGACCTTAGCACCGTACTGTGTAGCCTTCTCTGTAGCGTAGATAGCAACGTTGCCTGAACCTGAGATAACAACTGTCTTGCCCTCGAAGCTCTTGCCGTTAGCCTGGAGCATCTCGTTTGTGAAGTAGCAGAGACCGTAGCCTGTAGCCTCTGTTCTTGCCAGTGAACCGCCGTATGTAAGGCCCTTACCTGTGAGAACGCCAACGAACTCGTTGCGGATCCTCTTGTACTGACCGAACATGAAGCCGATCTCACGTCCGCCTGTTCCGATATCACCGGCAGGAACGTCACAGTCAGCGCCGATGTGCTTGCAGAGCTCTGTCATGAAGCTCTGGCAGAAACGCATGATCTCTCCGTCGCTCTTGCCCTTAGGGTCGAAGTCGGAACCGCCCTTACCGCCGCCCATAGGGAGTGTTGTAAGGCTGTTCTTGAATACCTGCTCGAAACCGAGGAACTTGATGATTCCGAGATATACTGATGGGTGAAGTCTGATACCGCCCTTGTAAGGTCCGATAGCAGAGTTGAACTGTACTCTGAAACCTCTGTTTACCTGTACCTTGCCATTGTCGTCAACCCAAGGAACACGGAACATGATCTGTCTCTCAGGCTCTACGATACGATCAAAAACGCCTGCATCAATGAGATCCTGTCTCTTCTCAGCAACTGGCTGAAGAGTTTCAAGTACTTCTGTAACAGCCTGGATAAACTCAGGCTCACCCGGATTTCTTTTCTTAACTGTTTCTAATAAGTCGATAAGATACTGATTTTTTAACGCCATTGTTAAAAAACCTCCTTTACAAAATTCTGCGTTTACCGCAGTTCACATTTGATTATAACACTACATTATTGATTTTGCAAGACTTTATTGCAGTGAATTTAAAAATTTTTGCGTTTTTGTAAGTGCTGCACAAATCAATGTTGGATTTTTATTTATATTGACGACATTTTTGTATGTTTTCATAATTATGTCGGCAGTAAGTTGTAAGGTTTGGCTGAGTTTTTGACGTTTTCGATAATTTGCGCAAAAAGTTGGTATAATTTGCCTGTTATTGTATTGATTTTTTCGGCAATATATAGTATAATTGATATATTATGAGGGAGATATCCTATCTGAGGAGGTATGCCCGATGCTAAAAGCAATCTGTTCTTCAAAGGAACTGACGGATAACAGCTACTATGACTGCGTTAGCGATATTATCGGAAGCGAGCAGGTGCAGGAGCTGAAAAATATCACTCATCATGTTTCGACGACTCGTTTTCAGCATTGTGTCAACGTATCCTATTATAGCTATATTGTTTGCAGAAAATTCAAACTGAATGCACGTTCTGCCGCAAGAGCGGGACTGCTCCATGATCTGTTCTACTATGACCGCAAGGAGTATAACGCTTCAAAAGCGAAAGGTCAGGCTTCTCACAGCAGAAAACATTCTCTGGAAGCGTGTGCGAATGCCTCTGAACTCACACATATCACCTGTCTTGAACGTGATATGATCGAAAAGCATATGTGGCCTGCAACAAGACCTATGCCAAGATACAAAGAGACATACATAATAACCATTATCGACAAATACTGCGCCGTCCTTGAATTCTGCGTGCCGAGAGTGCAAAGGATCATTGCGGGGAAAACGCGGTAATATAAATTTCAGGAGGTATCCTAACAATGAAGATCGAAACCAAATGCCTGCACGCAGGTTACACACCTAAGAATACGGAGCCGAGAGTGGTGCCTATAGTACAGAGTACTACTTATGTGTACGACTCTACAGATGATGTTGCTGCTGTATTCGATGATCCTACCAAGAGCCTTATCTATTCACGCTTCGAGAACCCTACTGTTATGGCGGTCGAGGATAAGATCGCTGCTCTCGAGGGCGGTATCGGTGCGATGTGTACCTCCAGCGGACAGGCAGCTTCACTGCTTTCGCTCCTTAACATCTTAAAAGCAGGAGACAGCTTTATCTCAGCAGCTACTATCTACGGCGGAACTGTAAACCTCTTTGCGTATACCCTTAAAAAGCTCGGCATCGAGTGCATCTTCGTCAATGCAGATGCTTCCGAGGACGAGATAAGAGCAGCCTTCAAGCCAAATACAAAGGCTGTTTTCGGCGAGACCCTTGCAAATCCTGCACTCGCTGTTTTTGATATCGAAAAATTTGCCAAGATCGCTCATGAGAACGGTGTTCCTCTCATCATCGACAATACCTTCCCGACACCTATCCTTTGCAGACCTTTCGAGTACGGCGCTGATATCGTTATCCATTCCACAACAAAGTACATGGACGGTCATGCTGTCCAGGGCGGCGGTGTTATCGTTGATTCAGGCAACTTCGACTGGACAAACGGCAAGTTCCCTGAGTTCACCGAGCCTGATGAGAGCTATCACGGCACTATTTATACAAAGACATACGGCAAGGCTGCATACATTATAAAAGCAAGAATGCAGCTCATGCGTGACTTCGGCTGCTATCCTTCGGCTCAGTCAGCATTTTACCTCAATCTGGGACTTGAAACGCTCCATATCCGTATGAAGCAGTACTGCGAAAATGCACTGACTGTTGCAAAGTTCCTTGAGGCAAATGAGCACGTTGAATCTGTAAACTATCCTGCTCTTGAAGGCAACAAGTACCACGAGCTTGCCAAGAAGTACCTCCCTGACGGTACGAGCGGCGTTATCTCGTTCGTTATCAAGGGCGGAAGAAATACTGCCGTTAAATTTATGGATTCTCTCAAACTTGCTTCAAATGAAGTTCACGTTGCCGATATCCGCACCTGCGTCCTCCACCCTGCAAGTGCAACACACCGTCAGCTTACAGACGAGCAGCTCGTTGCCTGCGGCATAAACGGCGGACTTATCAGACTTTCTGTCGGTCTTGAAAATGTAGAAGATATCCTTGATGACCTCAAGGGAGCTTTTGCTGCTATCGACTGATAATTCTTTACAGAAGCCATGAGATTTATATGAGGAAAATATTATGAAAACACTGATAATTTATTCATCACAGACAGGTTTCACTAAACGCTACACTGAATGGCTTGCAGAAAAATTATGTGCCGAAACCATGACTATCAAGGAAGCACATAAAAAAAATGATTCATATTTCGAGCCTTTTAATGCAATAATCTACGGCGGCTGGGTAGCTGTTGAAAAAATACACAAAGCAGACTGGTTCATTAAAAGGATAAGTAAATGGCAGGGCAAGAAGCTCGCTATTTTCGGCGTGGGAGCAAGTCCCATAACATATTCGGGAGTAGAAGGGCTTCTGAAGAGAGCGCTCAACGATGAACAGCGGAAATATGTCAAGGCATTTTACTGCGAGGGCGGCATCGACTACAGTAAGATGTCCATGGGCTCAAAGGTTCTTATGAAGACTTTTGTCGCAATGCTCAAGGGTAAAAAGAACAAAACTCCTGACGAGGAAGCTATGTTTGAACATATCTCGAAGTCGTGCGACTGTTCCGACCCGAAGTACATCGAGCCTATTGTGGATTACATAAACAGTCCCGCAGAGACTGCTTGAAAGATCAAGCAAAACAACATTATATGTAATGAAAAGCCCCGAGACAATGCCTCGGGGCTAAACTTTTATATGAGTGCAGTTCTTATGTGAGTTCCTTAGTGATACTGCTCAGCCTGTTCAGTCTTTTCTGAAAAGCTCCTTTAGAACAAGTGCTCCGCCTGCTGCTGTCATGCCGAACATGATTATGAAGACATACGCGCTGGTTGTTCTCCACGAAAGGTGAGTTGTCAGCATAACGCTCAGAAGCACTATTACTATTCCTATGGAAAGCACTATCCAGCCGAATATCTTCTTATCCATAAGGAAAAGCATTCCTATACCGACGATTATCGGCAGCATGATCAGTCCGTTTGAAAGGTGAAATCCTCCGATACTGAAAAAGTGACCGCCGTAGCCCCACGAACTTGATACGGAGATATTCTGGAATATCATGAACAAGCCTCCGCCCAGCATGAGCAGTCCTATGAAGAACGTCAGCAGACGATTTCCGTCGCTCTTGTTTGCGGAACGCATACTGTCACGGGTCTCAAGAAGATCCCTGTACATTTTGTCCAGTTCCTTGTCTCTGTTTGTTTTTGGCATAATACCGCCCCCCTATATCAATTTTACGAGTATATTATACACAAAAACCCTGTCAATGTCAAGTATGATGATGTCAATAATAAATATTGGTTTGTTGTATGACTTTGGATATTTAGTGACAAATGTCACTATTTTAGTTATATTTGTCATCTTGTCATTTAAGTTGAAAATATGTATAATGTAGAATAACAAAAATGATATGGAGGGGTAAAC
>CACZEJ010000020.1 GCA_902780115.1 Ruminococcus flavefaciens
CCCGATGAAATGTCTGAAACCTTCGATAAATTCCTTGAAGCACACGGTATAGGTGTGCAGTAACATATATACCTTCCACGGCATACAATACATAAAAATGCTGTGGGGTGGTATAATGCAGAAATTTATAATAGAGGGCGGCAAAAGTCTGAGAGGTGAGCTTCCGCTTCAGGGCAGCAAAAACAGCTCGCTGCCTATAATGGCGGCAACACTGCTTAGCTGCGGCGAAAGTACGCTGCACAGCTGTCCTCAGCTGACCGATGTTTATGCAGCGGCGCGGATACTCAACTGCGTGGGCTGTAAATGTACTTTTTCGGGCAATACAGCGGTAATAGATTCGGCTGTGATCGAAAAAACGGAGATATCGGAAGATCTTATGCGTGAAATGCGCTCTTCCATTATCTTTATGGGAGCTATGCTCGGAAGGGCAGGCGAGTGCGTGGTCAGCGTCCCTGGAGGGTGTGAGCTCGGACCACGCCCAATTGATATGCATCTTGCGGCTCTTGGAAAAATGGGGGTCGATATCCACGAGAGCGGCGGCAGGATCATTTGCAGGATCGCATCAGGCAGGGCGAAAGGCGCAAAGATATCACTTGCTTTCCCGTCTGTGGGGGCGACAGAGAATATCATTCTCTGTGCGGTAACTGCCGACGGCGAGACCGTCATCAACAATGCTGCCCGTGAGCCTGAGATTTGCGATCTGTGCGGATTTCTCAGAAAGTGCGGAGCTGAGATAAAAGGCGACGGAGAAAGCCGCATAGTCATAAAAGGAAAAAAACAGCTTCACAGCTGTGAATATAAAATAATGTCCGACAGGATCGTTGCGGCAACATATCTCTCGATGGTGGCAGCCGCAAAAGGCGAGATAATACTTACAAATGCCTGCGTCCCCGAAACCGAGCCGTTCTTATCAGTGCTTGAGCAGACGGGGTGCAGTATTTATATGTCTGACAACAGGATATATCTGCGAAGCGGTTCGCGGCTGAAAGCTGTCAGGGAAAGGATAAGGACCATGCCTCACCCCGGATTCCCGACAGATGCACAGGCTGTACTTATGGCAGCACTTGCTGCTGCTGACGGAACGAGCATATTCGAGGAGAATATCTTTGACTGCCGTTACCGTCATGCCGATGCTCTCATAAAAATGGGAGCCGATATTCAGGTGCTTGGAAAAGTAGCTGTTGTAAAGGGCAGAGAAAAGCTTCACGGCGCAAATGTTCAGGCAACTGACCTGAGAGGCGGTGCTGCAATGGTCATCGCTGCACTGAGTGCAGAGGGAGCTTCCGAAATTACCCGAATATGTCATATCGACAGGGGCTATGAAAAAATGGAGTATGCCGTAAGATTTCTCGGCGGTGATATGCGCCGCGTCTGAGGCAGAAGGATTTGGAGTAAATATGAAAGATGTCGAAAAAACAAATGTCGAAAGGCTGAACAGCCGTAAAAGGATAAGGCGGCGCAAAAGAATGATGAATGTATACGGACTCGTTGTTATACTTCTTGTTCTGACCGCAGGTATTACAATAAGCTATACATTCCTGTTCAATATCAACGAGATACGTGTTTCGGGAGAATCGGATATGTACTCGGCAGAGGAGATAGTTACGGCTTCGGGCATAAAAGAGGGGGATAATCTGCTGCGGCTCGATGCAAAAAAGAGCGAACAGCGTATCCTCGATGAGCTCTTATATGTTGAGACAGCAAAGGTGGACAGAGATTTTCCGTCATCACTTGAAATAACTGTGAGCCGCTGTATCCCCGCATTCAATGTGAATTACGGCGATGGTACTCTTCTGGTGAGCAAAAAAGGTAAAATTCTTGCGGACAACGGCTTTATTACCGACGGTCTTCCTATTATATATGGCTTCGATCCCGCAGATACTTCGGCAGGAAAAACTATAGAGTCGCTCAATACCCATAAAAATGAAGCGTTTCTGGCTATAATAAGCACTCTGTCATCAAAAAACGACGACAAGATCTCAACAGTTGACATGAGCGATGAACATTCCATCATTGTCAATTACAAGAATGGCATCATCTTCAAAATGGGCAACTGGAGCGATGTCGAATACAAGCTCAATCTTGCCGAGACAGTAATGAATGAGGACTACGTCAAGGGCAAGAAAGGCTATCTCAGAATGATCGGCTCGAATCAGTGCAGCTTCAGAATGACCGACGGTCCTGTTATTTCAGCAGGTAAGACTGAAACAACAACTCAGCCCCTTACCGATGCTAACGGCAACCCTATCGCCAAGGGCGAGCAGAACCCCGATCAGGAAGCGATCTTTGACCGCGCTAATAAGCGTGAGGACACGACAACAACGGCGGCTGATGCGTATAATGATTCAAATAATGCATACGATGATTATGACGACGGCAGCCAGTGGCAGGACAACAGCGGAAACGCCGATTATAGCGGACAAAACAGCTATGATGACGGCTCGTATCCGCAGTGGTGACAAAATTAAAAATGTACAAATCATATAGTTGCTACTGCTCATTATTGTTTAATTCGCTGAAAATAAAAAATGTTTTATTTGCACTTGAAAAAAATGCACCAGTATGCTAAAATATAAAGTGTATTTATAGGTTAATATATAAATTTAGATGATTTATAAGGATAATAAACAGTAGGAGGAGTTCAAATGTCAGATTTCAATTATGAGGAAACACTCGAACCCGATGTTAATATAAAGGTCATTGGTGTTGGCGGCGGCGGCGGAAACGCTGTAAACTGCATGGTGGATTCGGGTGTCAATAATATAGAGTATATCGCAATAAATACAGACGCAAAGGCACTTAATAAATCAAAGGCTACAACAAGGATACCGATCGGTGCTAAGCTCACAAAGGGCAGAGGCGCAGGAAACAGACCTGAGGTCGGTCAGCGCAGCGCTGAGGAGAACCGCGACGAGATCGAGACACACCTCAAGGGTGCTGATATGATCTTCATCACAGCAGGTATGGGCGGCGGAACAGGTACAGGTGCTGCTCCTGTAGTCGCTAAGATAGCTAAGGAAATGGATATCCTTACTGTTGCTGTTGTTACTAAGCCTTTCCTCTTTGAGAGAGAGCAGAAAATGGCTCAGGCTGAGAGAGGTATCGCTGAACTCAGAAAATATGTTGACTCCCTTATCGTTATCCCTAATGAGAGACTTCTCGTAGGTCTCGACAAGCCGCTTACAATGATACAGTCATTTGCACTTGCCGATGACGTTCTTAAGACAGGTGTTAAGAGTATCTCCGATCTTATCGTTGAGGAAGGTTACATAAACCTCGACTTCGCAGACGTTTCTACTATCATGAAAGACGCCGGCTATGCTCACATGGCTATCGGTCACGGTACAGGTAAGGATAAGGCAAGAGATGCTGCAAATGCCGTTATCTCCAGCCCGCTTCTTGAAACATCTATCTCAGGCGCTAAGAGACTCCTTATCAATATCGCAATGTCAGAGGATATCCTTTCATCTGATGTTGATGCAGCTACAAAGATGATCACAGATACTGCTGCTGAGGGCGTTGAGTTCATCTTCGGTACAGCATTCAAGGAAGATATGCAGGACGAGATGACAATTACTGTTATTGCAGCAGGATTTGACGATGATGATATCGTAACTGATGCAGCAGCTGCTGAAGAAGCTCATGAGGAGGACGTTATCCCGATAGATAATCCTCTTATCGACGGTCTTGGCTTCGGCGGAAGCGCTCCGCAGAGACCTGCACAGCCTTCTTCAAGTCAGGATTACGATCTTGATGATATCTTCAAGATGCTTGGCAACTAATAAAAATATAAGCGGTCCGAATGGACCGCTTTTTGTTATGCTGAGTACTGAGTGCGTATAGTGAATACTTCGATAAATAGCCATGTCAAACAGATTTTGCAGAGGAAAAACGCTTCTGCAAAGCAGATTTGGTTGAAATGTATCACGCATCATGCTATGATGAGTTCGGACAAGGGAAGTACCATTGCGGAAGGAGTGAAATGCTATGGAACTGCATGAGAGAATTAAAAAGCTGAGGACTGAAAAAGGCTGGTCACAGGAGATGCTGGCAGAACGCGCGTATGTCAGCCGTCAGACTGTATCAAACTGGGAGACGGATAAGTGCTATCCCGATGTCCGCAGCCTCATTATCCTTGCAGATATCTTCGGCGTTTCTCTCGATGATCTTATCAAAGGAGATGTTGATACTATGAAAGAGAATATTACAAATAACGACGGAAAGAAGCTGAAAAATCTCGAATATCTGGCACTTGCCGAAATGTTCGTGCTGATGTTTGGCGTGACGCTGCTTGTTGATTGGGGTGGAGAGATCGGACGGCTTATCGGACTTTTCTTGGCGGGATTACTGACAGCAGCCGTATTTATGACATTCCATAAAATCGAGCAGATCAAGAAGGATAACGATGTTCAGACCTACCGCGAGGTAATAGCTTTTATGAAAGGCGAGACACTTGACGATATTGAAAAGGCAAAAGAACTTGAAAAGCGCGGCGCTGAAAAGAAAAAGATACTGATATTTTTGATTTGCTATATTTTGGGCGGCGCTATTCTTGCACTTATCTGTCATTATTTGCTATAAAAGCATACTGCGCAGCAAGCTTCTGCACTGAAATGGTATGACATTTTCGGCGCGGAAGCTTTATTTTATGTCAAAAGTGTATTTATTCAGCACCTTATTTGTAAATAAATATATATTTATCGCCTTTAAAGTTAAAAAGAAAGACTGCAAAATGTACAGATGGTATATTATACGTGCTTTTTATAGTAAATTGCACTAAAATCAATCCGAATTTTCTACATTTGAGTAGTTGAAATAATATATTCAATATGTTATAATCTATATAAGGCAAATCGGCAGAACCTGTTATCGCGGACTGTGAAGGCTTAAATATATGCAAAGTTACTAATTCGTTCCTTCACATACGGGCGTGATACGGGTTCTTGTTCCTTAATTTTTTACCTCGGTTCCACCGGGGGGAATGGAGAGTACCATGAGCGATTCAACAAACACCCTTTTGAGAGAGACAAAAATTGGTCAAAAAGGCTTTGTCAAGGAAGATGTTATCACTTACCTTGATGAGCTCAATTCAAAGCTTGTCACCCTTGAGGAAGAAAATAAATCTTTAAAAGAAAACGGATCTAATGACTCACAGGAAGTCAATAAGTATAAAAGCCAGGTCGAGAACCTTCAGGAGAAGCTCAATACCTCTAATAACGCTCTCAGAGCTGCTAAGAAGGAAAATGAGGAACTTCAGAAAACTATTGCTCAGTTAAAGGCTGCCGGCGGAGCACAGGCAAATGCAACTTCTGTTGCTGCACTTGAAGCTGCTAAGAAAGAGATCGAAACTCTTAAAGAACAGCTTAAAGCTGCTGAACAGAAAAACACCGCTGCTCCACAGGCTAACGCTCAGACAACAGCTGCTCTTGAGGCTGCTAAGAAGGAGATCGAGGATCTCAGAAGCCGCCTGAAGGCTGCCGAGGCTAAGGCTGCTTCCGCAGGCGCTGCTGCTGCTGCAGGTGTTGGAAATAACGACAACGGCGAGATCAATAAGCTCAAGCAGGAGATCACTAAGATCTCGGAAGAGCTCGCTGCTAAGAATAAGGAAATAGCTGAAAAGGAAAGCAAGATCGCTGATATTGCTAAGAAGGACGAGGAGATCAAGTCCCTTAACGAACAGCTCAAGAAGGCTAAGGAAGAGTCAACCGATCCTATCGCTCAGATGGGCGCAATGTTCGCTGAGGCTCAGAAGAACGTTAACCAGATCAAGAATCAGGCTAAGCTCGATGCAGAAGCTGTTACAAAGGAAGCAAACGACAAGGCTGCTAAGCTTCTCGACGATGCAAATATCGAGGCTGAAAAGGCTGTTGCAGTTGCTAATGCCGCTGCTGAGGCTTGCATAAAGGAAGCTAATGATACTGCAAGAAATACTATCAACGAGGCTAATACTCACGCTGATAAGGTAAACGCAATGTCCAAGACAGTACGTGAGATGCTCCTTACAGAGATCGAGAGCGTAAACAGCAAGTTTGCTGATATCTCTTCTGTTCTCAATAACCTCACAGGTCAGTGCACAAGCAGAATGAGCGAAGCTCAGAATATAATCGGTGAGGCTCGTAAGACTGTTGATGTTGCTAAGTCCGATAACAATATAAAGAAGAGTGAACCTCCAAAGGCTGAGTTCACACCTTCAAAGGCTCCAAGAGCTGATATTACCGAACTCGCATCTGCAAAGATATCACCTTCCGATCCTTTCGCAAATGTCGGCGGTTTCAACAATAACAAGAACAACAATAATAATAACAACAACAATAACAATAATAAGCCTGCACAGGCTAATAATCAGAACCAGCAGAATAAGCCTGCTCAGCAGGGAAATAAGAGCGTTGCTAACTTCAATACAGATATGGCTGAGCTCTTAAAGGCTGCTGAGGAAGAAGCTGCTAAGGGTTCTGAATAATCAAAGGATATGAGATGTTCTCCCTTCGGAGCAGTCCGAGGGGAGAACAGTAAAAAATTTATGACAATGCAGATTTTTGGGTGGATGACTTGCTTGATTTAGATTTCAATTTGAATGAACTGAACAGCAAAACAGACGAGGAGCTTGCTGTACTTGGAAAAAAAGATAAAACAGCCGCTGCGGTTCTGATATCTCGCTATTCCAGACTTGTTTTTATTAAATCGGAAATTTATGCAAATTCTGATACCGACAGTGACGACCTGCATCAGGAAGGCATGATAAGCCTTCTGAAAGCCATCGAAGCCTTCGATGTGAAAAAAGGAGTTAAGTTTTCGACCTTTGCTGAGGTTTGTATCGTCAATCGTATGAGGACGCTTACCAAAAGATCGGCTAAATCAACTTCTTTCGGAGAAAGGATCGACGATGAAGAAGCAGCTGACGTACTGTCTGTGGAGGAGACTCCTGAAAGCATTTACTTTTACAAGGAATTTTTTTCCGAGCTCTGGAAAGATATCTGCTCAGTTTTGTCATTGACTGAGTTAAATGTTATTACACACTGCGTCCAGGGGCTGAGTTATAAAAAAACAGCTGAAAAACTCGGTATGACTGAGAAGGCAGTAGACAACGCTATGCAGCGTGCAAGAAGAAAAATACGTACCATAATGCATGACACAAATTGAAGATGACCGTGTAGCTCAAGCCATAAGAGCGTTGTTTTACAAAGATGTGGGTGGGAGTCCAACCGTGGTCAAAAAAAATTAAGCGAGGTATATAAGATGTACGAAGACAAGACATTAGTTTGCAAGGAGTGCGGAAAGGAGTTCATTTTCTCCGCAGGCGAACAGGAATTTTATGCAGAGAAAGGATTCGTTAACGAGCCCCAGAGATGCAAATCATGTCGTGATGCAAGAAAAAACGCAGGCAAGGCTGAGCGCGTAATGTACACAGCTGTTTGCGCATCATGCGGCGGCGAAGCAAAGGTTCCTTTCGAGCCGAAGGAAGGAAGAGCTGTTTATTGCAGCGATTGCTTTGCTAAGATGAATGAGGCATAATTAATGAGACTAAAGCACAGTCGAAGTACGGCTGTGCTTGGTTTTGTTTATGCGTACTGCTATGCGGTGCGCTATTTTGTTATAGATGAGGTGCAGAAATGCTTGATAACAGACTAAAGAAAGTTGCAGAGCTCGTAAGCGGTGAGGGGATAGCCGTTGATGTTGGAACAGATCATGCGTATCTCGCTGCTGATCTGATAAAAAGCGGAAAATGTCAGAAGGTGATAGCCTCCGATGTGAAGGAGGGACCTCTTGATTCTGCCCGCAGCACTGTCGAAAAGTATGGCGTTCAGGACAGCGTTGAGCTGGTGCTCTCCGACGGACTTGAAAATGTACCGCTTGAAGGCGTTACAGATATCGTTATCGCAGGTATGGGCGGCGAGACTATTGCCGAGATAATCGGCAATTCCTCTGCCGATAAGCCCGAAAACGTCAGGTTCATACTACAGCCCATGACCAAAGTCGAGCTTTTGAGGAAAAAGCTCTATGAATATCAGTATGAAATTACAGGCGAATATGCCGTAGAGGACAAGGATAAGATATATGTTATAATCACTGCGGAAAGGTCAGATGATTGGAAGCAGCTTACGGAGTGCGATGCGCTGTACGGATTTTTTGATGATAATGATGAGGTCGGAAAAAAGTACCGCAGCCGCGAAAAGGCAAGACTTGAAAAGATAGGCGATTCGCTGAAAAATGCAGGCGATATAAACGGTTCTCAGCACTATGCTGCTCTGGCGCAAAAAATGGAGAACGGAGCTGATATTGCGGAGATATCGGATATTTACAGTTTCCTCGACACCCTTTACCCCTTCGGCTTGCAGGAAAAATGGGACAATTCGGGACTTCTGGTCGAAAGCTTTGATATGAAGTGCAGCAAAGTGCTGCTTTCACTTGATATTACAAATAAAGTCGTAAACGAAGCCTTTGAAAAAGGGGCAGAGCTCATTATCTCCCACCACCCCGTCATCTTCGAGCCGCGAAAGAGGATAACAAGAGATGATCCTGTTTTCAGGCTTATTGAATGCGGCATCGCGGCTGTTTGTATGCACACAAATCTTGACATCGCAAACGGCGGCACTAACGGCGTTATACTTGAAAAGTTGTCCGAGAAGCTGGAACTTTCAGGCGATCCACAGCCCTTTGAGGAGCTTGGCGGCGGAAACGGTCTGGGCTGGATAATTGAGCTTTCAGAGCCGATATTGCCTGCTGAGCTTGCAAAGGTTCTCAAATCCATATTCGGCTGCGAGTATATCCGCATGAGTAAGCGCAGAAATAAGGTATCAAAGATAGCTTTCTGCTCGGGCTCGGGCGGCTCTATGCTGAGACTTGCGGCTGAAAAGGGCTGTGATGCTCTGATAACAGGGGACGTGAAGCATGATGTGTGGATAGATGCAAATAACCTCGGTATCGCGCTGCTGGACTGCGGTCACTTCCATACCGAAAATATCGTATTGCCTGAGCTTCGCCGCGTCCTCGAAGAAAAATTCCCACAGCTCGATATAGAGATCGCGGAGTCTTCTGTTGATCCCTGTGAATATGTCTGAGGTGAGAAAATGAGTATATTCATATGTCCTGTGTGCGGAAAAAATCTGGAACTTTCAGGGAATTCCTACGTCTGCGAAAAGGGTCACAGCTTTGACAGGGCAAGAAGCGGATATGTGAATCTGCTGCTGTCCAAGCATATAGGCAAGGCTGTTCACGGCGACAATAAGCTTATGGTGCAGGCAAGGAGGGATTTCCTCGACAAGGGCTATTATTCGCCGCTTTGTGATGCCTTATGCGAGGCTGTTGCCGAGAATCTGAACGGCTCGGTCATTATTGATGCAGGCTGCGGTGAGGGGTATTATACCTCAGCAATAATTGATAAGCTCAATGAGCTCAATATTGCTGCCGATGTATTCGGTGCAGACATCTCCAAGGCAGCAGTTGAGTATTCGTCTAAGCGCTGCAAAAGCGGAAAATTCGCCGTTGCAAGCGTGTTCCACCTGCCTGTTGCCGATTCTTCCTGCGATATGCTCGTTACACTTTTTGCGCCGTACTGCGGCGAGGAATACAGCAGAGTGCTGAAAAAGGGCGGCATTATGATAATGGCGATACCGTCTGCGGAGCATCTGTGGGAGCTTAAACAGGCGATATATGATACTCCTTACAAAAATGAGGTCAAGCCGTATGAGCTGGAAGGCTTTGAGTTCATCGAAGCAAAGAAAATTACGTACACCATGGAGCTCGGTTCTCAGGAAGATATAAATGCTCTGTTTTCGATGACACCATATTATTACAGGACAGGACGCGAACAGCAGGAGAAGCTCTCGAAGCTGTGCAGTCTTCGCACAAAAGCCGACTTTGAACTGCTTGTATACCGCAATATCTGATTGGAGCAATTGTGCGATCTGTGCTATAATCAATATGAATATTTTTCATGCTCCGCGGAGTTCACATTGATCGGCACTTTTTGATATTTTTTAGCAAAGGAATGATTTTATGGCTCTTGACGGAGCTTTTTTATACGCAGTTAAAAGCGAACTTATGCCGCTTATCGGCGGCAGGGTCGAAAAGATACATCAGCCATCCCGTGAGGAGATAATCATCTCCATACGTACACGCAGCGGCAGCAAAAAGCTCTATATTTCCGCTAATGCAGGCAGTGCGAGGGCGCATATAACCGAAAACAGCGTTGATAATCCCCAGACACCGCCGATGTTCTGTATGCTGCTCAGAAAACGTCTTGGCAGCGGAAAGCTTATTGATATACGACAGGACGGTCTCGAAAGAATACTTTTCCTCGATTTTGAGTGCGTGAACGAGCTCGGTGACGTTGTTACCGTAACTCTTGCCTGCGAGATAATGGGACGCTGTTCAAATCTTATCATTATCAGTGACGAGGGCAAGGTCATCGACAGCATCAAGCGCGTTGACGAGGAGATGTCCCGTGAGCGAATGGTTCTCCCAGGAATGAAATATACCCTTCCGCCGAGAGATGACAGGCTCAATTTCCTTACTGCTGAGCCTGACGAGATCGTTTCAAGACTTCGCAGCATCGATCCGAAGGAGCTTTCTAAGGCTCTTATACGTATATTCGAGGGTATATCTCCGATTCTTGCCCGTGAGTGGACTTTTTTCGCAGGCAGGGGAGTACACCTTGAAAGCGATACCATTGGCGGCGATCAGCTGGACAGGCTGCTCTTCACGATAAAGCGCACCCGTGAGCAGCTTCTGAACGGTGAGTGCTGCTTTTCAGCGGTCAGCGACAAGGAGGGGCAGCTGAAAGACTTTTCCTTCGTTCGTTTGTCTCAGTTTGGAACACTTATGTATACAAAAGAGCTGGGCAGTGCTTCGGAGCTCCTTGATTATTTCTATGCGGAGCGTGACCGCGCAGCCCGTACAAAACAGAGAGCTAACGACCTGTTCAAGCTGCTCATGAACCTGACCGACCGTACTTCAAGGCGTATTGCTGCTCAGCGTGAGGAGCTCGATGCCTGTGCGGACAAGGAATACGCCAAGCTTTGCGGAGACCTCATCTCTGCAAATATGTACCGTATCCGGAAGGGGGACAGCTCGGCTGTGGTTGAAAACTTCTACGACGAGAACTGTCCGCAGGTGACGATCAAGCTCGATGTGAGAAAGACACCTGCTCAGAATGCTCAGCATTATTATAATGAGTACAAAAAATCGGTAACGGCTGAGGAAAAGCTTGCTGTACAGATAAAGAAGGGCGAGGAGGAGCTGCAATACCTCGTAAGCGTATTCGATTCGCTTACAAGAGCTGGTTCCGAGAATGATATAATTCAACTCAGACTTGAACTGCGTGAGCAGGGCTATGTCCGCTATGCAGGCGGAAAAGCCAAGCCGCCGAAGGCTCTTCCGCCTGTCGAGTACAAGTCCAGCGACGGCTTTACGATACTTGTGGGACGAAACAATAAGCAGAACGACCAGCTCAGCCTGAAATTTGCGGAAAAGTCCGATATATGGCTGCATACACAGCTCATTACGGGCTCTCATGTGCTGATACTCACAGACGGCGAAATGCCGCCCGACAAGACGATCGAGGAGGCTGCTGTGATAGCGGCAGTCAACAGCAGTGGAAGAAATTCGGGACTGGTGCCCGTTGATTACTGCCTTGCAAAATTTGTCAAGAAGCCCGCAGGCGCAAAGCCGGGCAAGGTCATTTTTACAAATTACAAGACAGCTTTTGTGAAGCCTGACAGCGAGCTTGAACAGAGTCTGAGGGTATGAATATGGGGCAAAGACTTGATGCGGATTTTTTTCACCGCGATGTGCTTGAAGCAGCTCCCGACCTTGTCGGAAAGATACTGGTCCACCGTCTTGCGGACGGGACTGAGCTGCGGGAACGCATTGCCGAAACAGAAGCCTACCGCGGTGAGGAGGACAAGGGCTGTCATGCTGCAAAGGGCAGAACTAAGCGCACAGAACTGCTTTACGGTGAGAGCGGCGTAATATATGTGTATCTTTGCTACGGTATGCACTGGCTCATGAATGTGATAACAGGCGAACCCGACCAGCCGCAGGGACTTCTCCTTCGTGCAGGAGAGCGTTTTGACGGTCCTGCAAAGCTTACCAAGAATATGAAGATCGACGGCAGCTTTAACGGTAAAACTCTTCGCGGAAATGAGGAGATATGGTTCGAGGACGACGGATACCGTCCGAAGCTGCGGCGCGCTCCGCGGGTAGGCATAGACTATGCAGGCGAATACTGGAAGGACGTTGAATGGCGGTTTATCGACGACGGGGAGTGATTATATGAACATACGCTGCATCGGCTGCAATTCAATATATGACAGAGACTACAGGCTGCACCGTGAGGCGGTCGGTGAGTATATGCTCATTCTCACGAAAAGCAGATGCTGTATAAGCATAAACGGCGTAGTCATGAAACTTCTCCCCGATACGATATTCCTGTGGTCGGGAAAAGCGGTCATGGAGCTTTTTGCGGACGATACGCCGATCGTCTGTGACTGGATATGCTTTGAGGCTGATGCGGAAAAAGAGTTCCTCGAACTTGCGGATATAGAGCCTGACACACCTGTTCGCTTTGCCGATACAGCGTTCATCAGCGAGCTTATGCGGAATATTGCTGCGGAGTATTACTCCCTCGGCAGCCGCAGAACAAAAATGCTCGACAGCTATATGCGGATACTGCTTGTGAAAATAGGTGAGACAGGCTTGCGCGAGACAATGTCGTCACAGGCAGCGGAACCCCACTACGGTCTGCTGCTGGAGCTGCGCGAGAAAATATACCGTAATCCGCAGATGAAATGGAATGTGGACACTATGGCTGCATATGTGAATATGTCGCGGTCGTATTTCCAGCATCTATACCGCGAGACTTTTGATGTGTCGTGTATCGCTGATGTCATCAGCGGAAAAATAGAAAAAGCTAAGGAGATACTCAGTGAGACAGGCTGTACGGTCTCGCAGGTCGCTGCTATGTGCGGCTACGACAACGAGGAGCACTTTATGCGGCAGTTCAAAAAGATAGTGGGAGTTACTCCGACAAAATACAGAAAGCAGGGCTGATGCAAAAGTATACTGCTCCAAGATGTAACTACTGCTCAATAAAATGGTTTTCAAACCCCGAAAACAAGGCAAATGCTCATTTATTGCTAACAAATGTGCAATTGTTGCGAAATATGTGTGATAATAAAAAGAAAAACTACAAAATGTACATTATTTGAAACGGTCTGAGGATAAAGGAAAAACAACGTAAAATAGGCGAAAATTCAATGCTTGCCATTTTAAGTGACAGGCAGTTGAATATTTGGTGAATTTTAGCCATTCTTAAGACTATTTTAAGGAAAGGGAACTATAATGTTCTCAAATGATACGAAAGGAGTGTGAGCTTCGGGCAGTTAGGCGCTGCTGCGAAGATAATTATGGCAATAAATACATTCGCTCGCAAAGAGATCAAATTCCTCCTTAATATGGATCAGTATCACGGATTGATGGAGGTCATATCGGAATATATGAATCCTGATAAATTCTGTATTGGCGGTAAAGAGTACGGCATATATAACATATATTATGATACTCCGGACGATTACCTTATCAGGGAGTCTCTTTCCAAGCCTTACTACAAGGAAAAGATCAGACTTCGCAGTTATTACTCACCTGCAAATCCCGATGATACGGTTTTCCTTGAGATCAAAAAGAAGATCGGTGGTATCGTTACAAAAAGACGTGTGTCTATGACACTCGCTGAGTCTGATGCATATTTCGCAGACCGCTCAAAGCCTGAATTTACCAAGTACATAACTGAACAGGTATTCAGAGAGCTTGATGTGTTCCTCGACAGTTATCCGATCTCTCCAAAGCAGTATATCAGCTACCAGAGAGAAGCTTTCTTCGGTAAGAACGATAATGATTTCAGACTTACTTTTGACCGCAAGATCACAGAGCGCCGTTATGACCTCGGTCTGAATTACGAGAGCTACGGCAACAACATCATCAATGAAGATCAGCGCCTTATGGAAGTAAAGGTCTCAAATGCTATCCCTGACTGGCTTGTCAGAAAGCTTTCAGAGCTGAAGATCTACAAGACCAGCTTCTCAAAGTACGGAAGAGCTTATCAGAATTTCGTAAGAAGCCAGATCGAAGGCGCACAGAATGCCGGCAACAGAAAGATATATGTATCCGGCATATCAATGGTCAATAATAACATCTTAATGAACAGGAGTGTTTGATTTTTATGTTTGAACATGGTTTTTTTGGCAATGTGCTGTCCAAGTATTATGAGTCGAGTGACTCGGTAGTAAACAGCAGCGGCGGTATCATTGATACTATCAAGGCTGGCGAGTTCTTCCTCTGTGTAGGAGCTGCACTCGTTATCGGTTTCCTTATCAGCCTTATCTACATCGGAACACATAGAAAAGAGGGATATTCCCAGAGCTATGTTATGACGATGATAATGCTTCCGACAATCGTTTCCCTTATTCTTCTGCTCATCAATACAACAGCAGGAGCTCTGAGCCTTGCAGGTGCGTTTACTCTGGTTCGATTCAGAAGCGTCGCGGGCGATCCTAAGGATATAGCGTACATATTCTTTGCAATGGCAGCAGGTGTTGCCTGCGGAATCGGTTATATCGGATTTGCGATCGTATTCTTCATTATCCTCGGAATCGTACTGTTCGTTCTCAGCGAGACAGATTTCGGCGGCTGCAAGAAGAGACACATGACTCTCAAGATCGCTATCCCCGAGAACCTCGATTATCAGGGCGTATTTGAGCCTGTTCTCAGCAAGTATACAACATTCCACAAGCTCAGAAGAGTAAAGACTACAAATTTCGGTACACTTTTCGAGCTTATCTACAGCGTAGATGTACTGGAAAATGTTGACCAGAAGAAGTTCGTTGACGAACTCCGTGCCCTCAACGGCAATATGACAATTAATCTTGTTTTCTTCAAGTATGATGACAAGATCTATGAAAACTAAAAAGAAATAAACAGGATAGATGACCCTCTCTACTTAGTTTGCCAGGCTTAATAATCAATATTGAGTCTGGCAAATTTTGCATATAAAGAAAAAGGAGCGTAATTTATGAAATATAGAAGGATATTGGCAGCAATTGCTGCGCTTGCTGTGATGATGACACCTGTGTCATGCGGCAAAAGCGATAAAAATGAACAAAGTTCGGAGAAAGTATCGGTTTCTGAGGAGACTACTGTCGTCGAAAAATCAGAAAAGACCGCGACAACTACAAAAGCTGATGATAGATCAGACTCCGACAGCAAAAAGGAAACGACTGCAAAGACTGATAAGAAGTCCGATAAGACGACTGCGACGACTAAAGCAGAGGAGAAGAAGTCAGATCCAAAATCTACTGTGACAACAAAAAAGAACAGCAGCTCAAGCGGTAATTCGAGCAGCAGCAGCGGAAACTCGGGAAGCAATTCGGGCAGCAGCGACAATAGTGGCGGAACTGCCAATAACGAACAGAATTCGGGCGAGAGCGGCGGCACTGAGGAGATCAAGGAGTATACGGCAGAGGTGAATCTCAGCGGAACTCCGACTGTAAAGGGCAGCAATGTTACTGTGAAAGGCTCTGTGATAACTGTTACTGCAAGCGGCGATTATATCTTCACGGGTACTCTCGCTAACGGTCAGATACGTGTAAAAACAGGTACGGCAGCTACTGAGGATAAAGTCACTATCGTTCTCAACGGAGTGAATATCACAAACAATTCGGGACCTGCAATTTTTATAGATGAAGCCAAACGCTGTACGGTCAAGCCGAAGGAAGGCACTGTGAACTACCTTAGCGACGGCGGAAATGACAAAGTCAACGACGCTGTTATATTCTCCAATGATACTCTGAGACTTAAAGGCAACGGAGAGCTGAACATCACAGCGAACAATGCTCACGGAATTGCAAGCGATGATGATGTCATCGTCGAGAGCGGTACATATAACATAACGTCCGTCAAGACAGGAATTTTTGTGCATGACGACGTAACGATAAATGACGGTACACTGAATATTAAGGGCGGCACAAACGGTATAAAGTCCAAAGGAACTATCAGTATAAACGGCGGAAAGACCATCGTTTCGGGCGGTACTAAGGAAGAAAAAAGCTCGGTATATGCGTCGGGAAGCTTCAGCTATACAGGCGGATATCTCTATGCCGCAGGAAACAAGGTCTCCGTGCCGACGTTCAGCGAAACGCCTTATATAGTGGCTGATATCGGAGAATCTGCAAGTGCGGGAAGTGAGGTCAAGCTATACCTTGACACCAAGGAAATGGTGAACTTTGAACCACACAACAATTTCAGATGTGTTCTGATGCTTGCTCCTGAAATAAGCAGCGGAAGCAGCTTCCGCATCGCAGTAAACAGTATGTTCAGCGACAATTTTACGGTGTCTGACGGCGGAAATAAGTTTGATGTAAAATTTATCGGAGTTGAGTAAAAATAGACGCATTAGTTAATTTATAGTCTGTAAAATGAAATAAAACAAAATTAATATAAAAAGTAAATATGTAAGTACATAAAACAAATTAACATAAAATTAACTTGAAAAAATATAGAAAAATCTCAAAAAGTACATAAAAGTGCATTTGTGTGTACAAACGTATATTGCCAACTTCGATATTTTGCAATATAATAAATACAGCAAATGAAGATTATTGGTATTCAGTCTCAAGTACCCTCCCCTCTCATGTGCTTGAAATTGAGTATTAGTTCACTTGCACGCCATAGAAATAGTTTTGTCAAGTAATAAAACTAACCCCTTTCATTTGTAATTTTTTCATGTTTTCTATTCTCAATAACTTTTTTTAACTTATTGTCTATGGCTCGGTCCACAGTGCTAAACGATTATATCGTTTGGGCCGATTCTCCGCTCCTCGTGAGCGGACTTTTTTTACATTGTGAAACCTGCGTGAAAGATTATATAATCTGCTTGACAAATTCTATAATGCGTGATATGATATATATAACATGAAAAGGAAGTGATGATGCCGTGAAAAAAAGCGTTTACAGCCTTGTGCTCATGGACGATGTTATAAAAGCTGTTGATGAACAGGCTTACCGCATGGGCACGAGCCGCTCGAATCTTATAAATCAGATACTTGCCGAGCACCTCTCCTGCGTGACTCCCGAAATGCGCATGAGAGAGATCTTTGAGCAGGTTGCAGAGCTTGTCAGCAGCAGTTTCCGTATTCAGGAGCAGCGCTCGCCGTCCCTGATGACTGTCAGGACAGCTCTCGAATATAAATACCGTCCCACGATAAACTATAAAGTGGAGCTTGAACGCTCACCAAAGGAGTACCTCGGAACGCTGCGTGTAAATATCAGAACACAGAGTGCTGCGCTTATAACTATGTTCCACAGCTTCTTCGCCTACAGGGCTAAGCTCGAAGCAGGCTACCTTTCACGGCTTGGTATAGATGATTACAGCTGCGAGATAGGGGATGGAAGCTTCGCAAGGAAGCTCATAAATACGGGAACGCTTTCCGTTGAGCAGGCAGGTGAAGCTATCGGCGAGTACATCAAGGATCTCGACCATGCTGTCAAGACTTATTTTGCAGACCTGAATAATTTTACAGTAAATGCTCCTGTTCTTGAAAAAAAGTACAGGGCGCTGCTTGAAAGGTATATTATTTAGTTGATATCGTGATGAAATGATAGGAAAGAAAATGTGAATGGAGGATCAAATATGAATGCTGAAAAATTAACTCAAAAGTCCATCGACGCTGTGAGAAAGGCTCAGAGCATTGCTGTTATGCAGTCTAACTCTGTAATTGAGCCTATTCATCTTCTTGCGGGACTTGTTCGTCAGGAGAACGGTCTTATACCTCAGCTCCTGAAAAAAATGAATATAGATGAGGACATTTTTGACGGTGAAGTTGAAAAGAAGATAAATGCCCTCCCTAAGGTAACAGGAAGCGGCAGAAGCAGCAATATCGGCATATCGTCTGAGTGCGACAGAGTTCTCACATCTGCCGAGAGCATTGCTTCAAATATGAAAGACGAATTCGTGTCTGTTGAGCATATCATGCTCTCGCTGATCGAGAGCAAGGACAGAGATGTTTCACAGCTTTTCAGTACATTTAATATTACAAGAGACAGCTTTCTCAGTGCGCTTATGTCGGTGAGAGGCAATACCCGTGTTACTAACGAGAACCCCGAGGACACATATGACGTTCTTACGAAATATGGTCAGGAGCTTGTTGGACTTGCCAGGCGAAATAAGCTTGACCCCGTTATCGGTCGTGACAGCGAGATACGAAACGTTATCCGTATACTTTCAAGAAAAACGAAAAACAATCCTGTCCTCATTGGTGAGCCGGGCGTGGGAAAAACTGCCATCGCAGAAGGACTTGCACTTCGTATCGTGGCAGGAGATGTCCCCGACAGCCTTAAAGACCGCAAGGTGTTCTCCCTTGACATGGGAGCTCTCGTCGCAGGCGCAAAGTACCGCGGCGAGTTTGAGGAGCGCCTGAAGGCTGTCCTCAATGAGATAAAGAACAGCAACGGTCAGATACTCTTATTTATAGATGAGCTCCACACTATCGTAGGTGCAGGCAAGACCGACGGCGCTATGGACGCAGGCAACCTCCTGAAGCCTATGCTGGCAAGAGGCGAGCTTCACTGTATCGGCGCTACAACTCTTAACGAGTACCGTCAGTACATTGAGAAGGATCCTGCTCTCGAAAGACGTTTCCAGCCTGTTATGGTGGACGAGCCAAGCGTTGAGGATACTATATCCATACTCCGTGGTCTGAAAGAGCGCTATGAGGTGTTCCACGGCGTTAAGATAAGCGATAATGCGCTCATATCAGCGGCTGTGCTGTCCAACAGATACATCACAGACCGTTTCCTCCCCGACAAGGCTATTGATCTTATTGATGAAGCCTGTGCGACTATACGTACAGAAATGGACTCTATGCCTACAGAGCTTGATGTGATCTCGCGTAAGATAGTTCAGCTTGAGATCGAAGAGGCTGCGCTGAAAAAGGAAAGCGACAATATCTCTCAGGAGCATCTTGAAGAAATTCAGAAGGAGCTTGCAGAGCTGCGTGACAAGTTCAGCGGCATGAAGGCTAAGTGGGAGAACGAAAAGAATGATATTTCCGCTGTCCAGAAGCTCCGTGAGGAGATAGAGAAGACAGGCGGCGAGATTGATAAGGCTGAACGTGAATACGACCTCAACAAGGCTGCTGAGCTCAAATACGGCAAGCTGCCACAGCTGCAAAAAGAGCTGGAGGAGCTTGAAAAGCAGGCAGAACATGATATGGAGAACGGAAGACTTCTCCGTGACAAGGTAACTGAGGACGAGATCGCAAAGATCGTGTGCCGCTGGACGGGTATACCTGTTTCAAAGCTCATGGAAGGCGAGAAGGAGAAGATACTCGGTCTGGAGGGACTGCTCCACAAGAGAGTTATCGGTCAGGACGAGGCTGTAACTAAGGTCAGCGAGGCTATCCTGCGTTCACGTGCAGGCATACAGGCTCCCGACAGGCCTATCGGCTCGTTCCTCTTCCTCGGTCCTACAGGCGTTGGTAAAACTGAGCTGGCGAAGGCTCTTTCGGAGATACTCTTCGACGACGAGAGAAATATAATCCGTATCGACATGAGCGAATACATGGAGAAATTCAGCGTAAGCCGTCTGATAGGAGCGCCTCCGGGATACGTCGGCTATGACGAGGGCGGTCAGCTCACGGAAGCAGTTCGCAGAAAGCCTTATTCTGTTGTGCTCTTTGATGAGATTGAAAAGGCACACCCCGATGTGTTCAATATACTCCTGCAAGTCCTTGACGACGGACGTATAACAGATTCTCAGGGCAGAACAGTTGACTTCAAGAATACTATCATCATACTCACATCAAATCTGGGCTCGCCGTATATCCTTGAGGGTATCGACGCGAACGGTGAGATAACTGCGGAGGCTCGCTCTCAGGTGGAGGGACTTCTCAAAACACAGTTCAGACCTGAATTCCTCAACCGTCTTGACGAGATAATCTTCTACAAGCCGCTGGCTAAGACAGAGATAATCAAGATCGTTGACCTTATGCTGGAAGACCTGCAAAAGCGTCTTGACGATAAGCATATCCGCATAAATGTCAGCGAAGCTGCTAAGAATTATATCGTTGACTGCGGCTATGACCCGAATTTCGGTGCAAGACCGCTGAGAAGATTTATCCAGCGCAGCGTCGAAACTCTTGCTGCAAAACGCATCATCGGAGGCAATCTTTCAGCAGGTGATGTGATCGACATAGATATTGATTCAAACGGAAAACTAATTGCTGATTGATAGCAGAACGGACTTCTTCGGAAGTCCGTTTTTCTGCGTATTTCGGAATAAAACGGGGATATTATACAAATGGTAAAAAGTTAATAATTTTGGTCTGACCGCCTCAACGGTAAATAGCCAAATTCTATGGCTGTTTTGAATAAAAAACAGGCTACAAATGGCTAAATATACGTCGATTTGTCATTTTTTTTTGATTTCCTTGACAAAATGTTATAAAGGGTATATAATTCAATTGTAAAATCTTATTTATGGAGGATATAACAATGACAAAGACCGAGTTAATCAGTGCAGTTGCCGACAAGGCTGACTTCACAAAAAAGAATGCAGAAACTGCTGTAAATGCAATTATTTCTACAATCACTGACGCTCTTGCAGGCGGTGAGAAGGTATCTATCGTAGGCTTTGGTACTTTTGAAGTTCGTGATCGTAAGGAGAAGCAGGTAATCAATCCTCAGACTAAGAAGATGATGACAGCTCCAGCTTCTAAGGCTCCTGCATTCAAGGCTGGTCAGGCACTCAAGAACGCTGTAAACAAGTAATTCTAAGGAGGATACAATCATGCCGGATAAGAAGACTGCAGAAACAAAGGCTGTTGAGACAGCTGCTCCTGTAGAGGAGAAGAAGACTGTTACAAAGAAGGCTGCTGCAAAGAAGCCAGCTGAGAAGAAGACTACAGCTGCTAAGACTACAGCTGCCAAGAAGACAGCAGAGAAGAAGGCTCCTGCTGAGAAGAAGACTACAGCTGCTAAGAAGCCTGCTGCAAAGAAGGCAACAGCTGAGGAGAGAAGAGTAGTTATTCAGTACAATGGTGCTGAAGTTGCTGGTACAGATCTCGTCGATAAGGCTAAGAATGTTGCTGGAGTAGAGTCTGCTAAAAGCGTTGTTGTTTACGTAAGACCTGAGATCAATAAGGTTTACTACGTAATTGATGATAATACATTCGGCAATTTCGATCTGTTCTAAGAATTGAGAAGCTCCGCTTTATGCGGAGCTTTTTGTATATACAGGCATAAGGAAAGGCTCTCCTCTCGGAGAGCCTTTAAAACTATATCATGTTGTTTATTAAACGATGGTTATCTTGTAGGTGATATCCAGACCATGACATAGGTTATATGAGTAATAGCTTCCTGCATCGCCTGTGATATGTACGGTATATTCGCCTGCGGGGATCTCCTGGAAAGCATCGAATGATGTTATGCGCTTTTCACCTAATGAATAAACTTTTCCGTTTTTGTCAGTGAATGTGATCTGTGTTGGAGTTGTTTCATAATGAGCAGGTATTGCGTTTTTGTCATATGTGTGCTCGCTTGAATTTTTTTGGTTAGTGCCGATGAACGAAAGACCTTCCAGTTCAAACTTATCGCCCTGCTTATAAACAGTCTTTGTCGGATAAGATACAACTTCCTTGAAGTTGTACATTGGGTGTATGAGAGGGCCTTCTGTTGTGGTCACAGTAGCGGTAGTTGCAAAAGTTGTGGTTGTGGTGGTAGTAGTTGTTGTAGTTGTCGTTGTTGTTACGTCTGACTGTTTGTCATATGATACAGGCTTTGGATCAAGACCGAGAAGGATACGCTGAATTTTAAGAGCATCGTCGGTAGTAAGTCCGTTGTCGTCCATATCAGCGAGATCCATACCGATTACTGTAATATGGTGTGAATCTGTACCATTGACACCATACTTATTAGGGCTTGCAAGAGCCTGCATAATAAGAACAATGTCAGCCATATCTAAATTGCCGTCGAAGTTGGCATCTCCCGATATTTTTTTGTCTGTTGCAGTTTTGTTGATAACAATGTCATAGATGATCGCGTTATCTTCGCGAGGATAAGCCATTGATAATATGTTAGGAATGATAGTTACGATATATTTACCTGCTAAAAGTGAAGTGAATTCTGTGCCGCTGTAGGTTTTATTATTTTCATCTCTAAGCTCAACATTACTTGGTAAAAGACCATACTCGTCAACTGTGTATGTATTCTTAAAGATTCCGCCGCCGTCAGGCTCTCCGAACCAAGGTGTAGATACAGAATAACTATAGGATAATCCTTTAAGATCAAGCTCTTCACCTTCGTTATAAACTGTTTTTGTTGGGTAAGAATTTACTGATTCAAGTTTATAGGTCGGAGACATAGTAACGGTATATGTTGGATTATAGACGTTTGGCTTTGTTTCAGTAATTATTGTCTGGGGAGTTGTGCTGATTGTAGTAACGGAAGGCTTTGCGTGTATTACTACATCAAATGAAGTATCGTTAAATCCGTATAAAGCTTGTGGTGAGTCAGGATTATCATTTTTGTGATAGCAGTATATATTCTCGTTGATATTGATGTAATATGTACCGGCAGGAAGAGTTTTGAATGAGTCGCTTGGATATACTTTGTTGTTTTCATCTGTAATCGTATAATACTCAGGATCGATCTTTGCGATTTCAATATCATATTCAGAAGTTCTTCTGTCAAATCTTCCTTTGTTTGAACGAACATTGTAAGAATGAGTTACATGAACAATAAAACCATCAAAGTCAAGCTCTTCACCTTGTGTATAGTCAATTCTTGTAGGAAAGCATTCAACATACTGTACCTGATCCACACCTGTACCTGCCGGCATCCATATCTCAGGCTCTTCTGTAGTAGTTGTTGTTGGTATGCAGTGATTTGTGTCAGGGTAAGAATATGTAGTCGCAATTGATGTATAAGTAGTAGCTATTGATGTGTATATGTTTATTGTAGTAGTGCCTGCGGAAATTATTTCCACTTTAGTGACAATATTCTCAGGAGAAATAGTGATGTTTATAATGTTGCCCTTGACGAGAGACTTAACGACAGAAGCGAGCTTAGGATCGTATTTGTATCCTTCGTTGTTTACGAAGTAGAGCTTTGTATCATCTGCATGGTCGAAAGCACCTGCGGCTTCACGCTCCTGATTATACGGAGTTGTTACAGTGGTTGTAGTAGTTATTGGACCGCCGTAAGTCGTTCCGGTTTTATCATAAAGTATCTCAATATCAGTGATGATATCGTCGGAAGAAAGTGTAACTTGTATAACGCGGAAATGACTGAGCGAATTTACGATTGGAGCAAGTTTAGGATCATACCGGTATCCTTCACTATTGTTTACGAAGTAGAGTTTTGTATCATCTGCACGATGAAAAGCACCGCTGATTTTGCGTCCCTGATTATACGGAGTTGTTACAGTGGTTGTTTTTATTTTAGTTGTTGATACGATAGGTGTGGTTTTGGTTATTGAAGCAGCAGGGGTGACATCGATATCTTCTATAGATGTTATAAGAGCGCTGTAACCTTCTGTGATAGTGCAGTAGATAGCTACATAGTCGCCTTCTTCCATGGAATTGATAGCTGCAAGAGCACTTGATGAGATGCTGTATTTGTTGAAAGGGTAGCGAGAGCCGTCGTCCAGACAAATGACATCTCCATCAAGACGTTCAAAATAGCCTGTTATAGTTTTCTTGTAAGGTGTATGAGCGACCGAAGTAACACATGAAGTTATAGTGGTCGAGCCGTCAGGCAACTTAGTGGTTGTTGAGGTAAAAGGCTGTGCAGGTGCCGAATTTTTGAGGACAACACTATTTATCTGATATATCTTCTTGAAAGCATTAAATTCATACTCAAAGTTGATCTCGATATTGTCGCCTTTTTTTATGTCTTCCAGTTCTTCAAATGCATAAGAAAAATAGTATTTGCCATTTTTAGTGAATGTTATTGAGTTGTCGTCAATGGCTTTGACAGTGTCTGTAAAGTAAGCATTCTGCTTATAATGAGCGCTTGGCGGTAATGTGCCTCCCATACCGCGTACTCTACAGCTTGAACAAAGAGTCATTCCAAGCTGTGTCATACACACTTCATCTTCTGTCAGCTGCTTTCCACATCCTTCACAGGTGTATGTTTTCTTATTTTCAATCTCATTGTTTTCATTGAGATCAACTGCATGAGCGATTAAGTTGTTTGCAGTTTTGGTTTGAGTCGGTTGAATGTTGGTTGGCAGATAGGCTGCTGATAAAACACCAGTCAGACCAATTGATAATATTTTTTTGAAAAGCATAATGATACCTCCTTTTGTAATTCTTTCATGCTTTCTATAACTTAGACGCAGCTGAAATGAAAAACTCTCACACAAAACAAAAATTTTTTTG
This sequence comes from Ruminococcus flavefaciens, assembly GCA_902780115.1. Classification (GTDB taxonomy): domain Bacteria; phylum Bacillota; class Clostridia; order Oscillospirales; family Ruminococcaceae; genus Ruminococcus; species Ruminococcus flavefaciens_Y. The sequence goes on from CACZEJ010000020.1 coordinate 24,432, forward strand.
AAATTTTTTTTGTTTTTGCATATGTAGTAATTTAAACACTCTATATAGGGTGTAAATATCAAAATCAATAACAGAAAAAGCAATTATTGACCGATTGTGTCAGATGAATAATAAAAATAGCGTAAAAAATCATCTAAGGAGCATTATTGGTCATTGTAAATATTGTTTTACAGGGATATAATATACACAGTAAGATATATATAAAGTGTACATATAGGTGCGCTTAACGGAGGATATTAAAAATTGGAGGGATCTGCTATGAAAAATAACACGCTCAAAAAAAGAGCAGCTTCTTTGGCAGCTGCTGCAATGATGACTGTTACCGCAGCAGGAACTGTCGGAACAGCAATGAATGTATTTCTTGGCGGTACAGTTTTGTCAGCAGCCGCAGCTGAGAGCAGCGTGAAGGTGCTCAGTTCGGTCGGCTACGGTGAAGGTGTGTATGCAACATGGTCATCGGTCGCAGGAGCTTCAGGCTATAATGTATACGTTGACGGAGCAAAGATAGACGATATGCTCATCAGACAGTACAGCGGCTATATGAGAGCTGATGCTGTAGGCTTAAAGGCTGGCAGCCACACTATTAAAATAGTACCTGTTATAAACGGAAAAGAAGACGGCTCTAAGGCTGCGCAGGCAGCAGCTACAGCCTATGCTCATGACAGGAGCGGATTTGCTTTTGTCAGCGGCAATGCAAACGGTGCATACAATGCGGACGGAACTCTCAAGAGCAATGCTATAGTAGTGTACGTTACCAATGCAAACAAGGACAGCGTAACTGCAAGCATTGACGCAACAGGCAAGGGCGCAGAGACTCTTACAGGTGTGCAGAATATCATCACAGGCTACAAGAAAGGCAAGGAGTCAAGACCTCTCAATATCAGATTCATAGGCAATATCACCGATCCCGCTGTGCTCACAAAGGGCGATCTTATGATGGATACGGTCACAGCAGGCTGTACCGTAGAGGGTATCGGAAACGATGCTACCCTCAACGGTTTCGGACTTGTTATGAAGAATTGCTCAAATGTTGAGGTAAGGAATCTCGGTTTTATGAACTGCAACAGCAATGAGGGCGACGACTGCGGACTTCAGCAGAAAAATAATCACATATGGGTACATAACTGCGACTTCTTCTACGGTGATGCAGGCTCCGACGCGGATCAGGTAAAGGGCGACGGCGCTCTGGATACCAAGACCTCCACATATATCACTCACTCATACAATCATTTCTGGGACAACGGCAAGTGCAATTTGCAGGGCATGAAGTCCGAGTCCACGGAAAATTACATAACATACCACCACAACTGGTACGACCACTCGGATTCACGCCACCCAAGAATAAGGACCTGTTCCGTTCACTGCTACAACAACTACTTTGACGGCAATGCAAAGTATGGCGTAGGTGTAACAATGGGAGCTTCGTGCTTCGTGGAGAACAACTACTTCAGAAACTGCAAGTACCCAATGCTCATCTCCATGCAGGGCTCGGACAATATCACAGGTGGAACCTTCTCAGGCGAAGCAGGCGGCGTGATAAAGTCCTTCGGAAACTTTATGACAGGTCAGAAGGCTTATACCACATATCAGCAGAACAACTCTGATTTTGATGCGTATGAAGCGTCTTCCAGAACGGAGAAGGTAGGGGCTTCCGTAAAGGCGAAGTCAGGTGATACGACATATAATAACTTCGATACATCGAATGTTATGTACAGCTATACACCTGATAAGGCTGCTGATGTGCCTGCAATAGTCACTTCAAAGGCAGGTCGTGTTGACGGCGGCGATTTCAAGTGGCAGTTCGACAATTCAGTGGACGACGAGAGCTATGCGGTAAATCAGGGATTAAAGTCCGCACTTGTGGCATACAAGGGAAGCGTAACAGCTATCGGAAGCGGCTTCAAGGAGGATAATTCTCCTGCGCCCGCGGTAACGACTACAACTTCTACACAGCCTGTAGCTACTGATATAACTACTACCACAACTACAGTCGCACAGACCTCTTCGGCAACTACTACTTCTGCTCCTGTTGTGAAACCTGTAACAGGTGCAAATATCATCTTCGCTTCACCAAACGGCGGCGGTGACGGAAGAACTGTGGATTCACCTACAGATGTCCTCACTGCAATAAAGTCGGTTAAGGCTGGCGGAACTATCTATCTTCTTGGCGGCACATATAAATACAGTTCTCCCATAATGATAGAGGAGAGCAATTCGGGCAGCGCAGGTGCATACAAGACTATCGTGCCTTATCCAAACGCTAAAGTGAAATTCGACTTCTCGGGAGAGAGCGTTGACGGTGCAAACCGCGGCTTCGTCCTCGACGGTTCATACTGGCACTTCTACGGATTTGAGATAGCAAACGCAGGCGATAACGGTATGCTGCTCTCAGGCGATAACAACATCATCGAAATGATGGTTTTCGACCATAATCAGGACACGGGCTTGCAGATATCGAGATATAACAGCTCCTACAACAATGTATCCCAGTGGCCTTCAAATAACCTTATAAAGAACTGCACGTCCTATGATAACTGCGATGATGCAACAATGGAGAATGCTGACGGATTTGCTGCAAAGCTTACCTGCGGCGAAGGAAATGTTTTCGACGGCTGTATGGCTTACAATAACTCCGATGACGGCTGGGACCTCTATGCAAAGGAAGCAACAGGTCCTATAGGCAAGGTAACTATAAAGAACTGTATAGCATTCCGCAACGGCTTCACCGATGAAGGCAAGGGCTATGGAGACTGCGACGGTAACGGCTTCAAGCTTGGCGGCGGCGGAGTTGGTACACGCCATTACGTCGAGAATTGTCTTGCATTTGAGAACCTCAACTGCGGCTTTACTGACAATAACAACCCTAAGTTCGGCGATATGAAGAACTGTACCGCTTACAATAACGGTATCGGCGGCAAGGGCAAGGCGAACTATATGGTATACCGCTGCGATACTTCTGCGACCTTCAACGGTATGATGTCCTATATCAATACAGGCAAGGTTTCAAAGACAAATGCGGCAGGTATAAAGGTAGCAAATGATAAGTTCGTAGGAAGTATGACGAATTCCATTTACTACAACAGCAAGTATTACTATGCAAAGTCAAATACGACTATGACAAACGGTGCAAAGCTGGGAGATATAATCACTCCTGCCGACAGCGACTTCATCTCGCTGAGTGTACCTGCTATGGGAACGGATTTCCATACAGCATGGAGAAACAGTGACGGCTCGCCAAAGCCTGCGGGATTTGCCGAGACAGCTTCAGGCAGCTCATATAAGAGCATAGGCTATCATATGAACGGCGGAATTTCGCAGACCGCATCTCCTGATCCGTATGCGGCAGGAACAACTCCTGAACAGACTACTACAACAAAGCAGACCACTACTACTACAACTGTGACCACTACAGCTCCAAAGGCAAACGGCGTGGCAGGTGACGCAAACGACGACGGCAGTGTAGATATGGCAGATGTGGTACTGATAATGCAGTCTCTTGCTAATCCTGATAAGTATAAGCTTTCAGCTGAGGCGATACTCAACGCTGATGTTAACGGACACGGAAACGGCATAACTACATCAGATGCTCTCTCTATCCAGAGATATCTCTTAGGTCTCGTGACAGCTCTCCCTGAGTCGTAAGACTTGGGATCCTCTCTATATAATCATATCAGAAAAGGAGCCATCATCTATCCATGGTTCCTTTTTTGATAATTTAAGTAAACTGCTTAAATTATCACAGTTTTTTTACATATAATGAAAAGCAAAATACTTGACATAGGGCTTAAACGATAGTATAATACAATTAAAGAATTGTTGGTCTTACCAACAAGAAGGAGGATATTAAACATGAATGGCAAGCTTAAAAAGAAATTTGCGCTTGCTGCTGCGGGAGTTATGGCAGCGGTACAGTGCGGTTCAACAGGGCTATTCACTTCTGTTGCAGCAGGAGAGGACACGGCTGCTACGAAGTTCCCCTACGTGATCGAAGGCGAGAGCATGGAAGGGGCTGACCTGTGGACATCTATCTATCAGACAGAGATACCCGGGTATTCGGGAGATGGATTTTTCTATCTGACAGCTAAACCCGCATCTTTTGAGGTAACAGTTCCCGAGGACGGTATGTATTCCATTACTGTACGCGGTGCGCAGATACTCAACGAGGGCGGCAGACAGCAGGCTGTCAAGATCAACGGCGTAAAGTACACAACACAGGCGGCTTATTCCGATAAGTGGATAGATTATGATTTCGGAATGGTTCGCATGAACAAGGGCGTGAATACCATCGAGTTCATAAGCGAGTACGGATATATGGCGATAGACAAGGTAACTGTCAGCAATGCAGTATTTCCCGACCTTTCCAAGGCGAGCGGCACGACAGTCGATAAGGACGCAACTCCTGAGACAAAAGCACTGATGTCGTACCTCAAGAGCGTTTACGGAAAGAATATACTCTCGGGACAGCAGGAGATCTATGGCGGCGGTCATGCTGTTGAAACTACTATCCGTTACGATGCAAATGCAAACAAGTGCGTCGATCAGGAAGGCGTTGAGTACGTTATCGACGAGGACAGCTGGGATAAGACCGAGCAGGGCGAAAAGTTCCCGTGGCACTGTACGGGTCCTGACGGACAGGTCTATACCTACAGCACTCAGAACCGCAATTACACCTATAACGACTATAACTATGAGGTCAGATATATCAAGGAGCTTACTTTGACTTCGGAAGCTACTGCCCGTGTTACGCATGGGACGACGGTGTCGCACAGCGTATGATCGACTGGGCTACAAAGAAAAACGGAATATGCACAGCTTCATGGCACGTAAATGTACCTACCACAAAGGCTTCATATACTCTCGGCGAGCCTCTTGATTTCGGTTTGACAACATACACAGAGCATACGGATTTCGTTACTGCTAACTGCATGGTCAAGGGTACGATGGAGTATGACTACTTCCAGCTCTGTATGAAGAATCTTGCAGCCGAGCTCAAAAAGCTCCAGGACGCAGGAGTTCCTGTTATATTCCGCCCGTTCCATGAGGCTGAAGGCAACCCCAGCCATACAGATGATCCTATCGACGGTTCGGGAGCATGGTTCTGGTGGTCTAAGGAAGGCGCAGTAGTATACAACCAGCTCTGGGCATTCTTACAAGATACTCTCACAAACGAGTACGGGCTCCACAACCTTATCTGGGAGCAGAACCTCTATGCTTGGTCAGATAATTCGGCAAAGTGGTATTCAGGCGATGACAGAGTAGATATCGTAGGCTTTGATAAGTACAACTGTCAGTACAACCGCCATGACGGCAAGCAGCAGGGAGTTCCCAATGAAGATGCTGAGGCAGGCATTTTCTATACTCTTAACAAGTTCGTAAAGGGCAATAAAATGGTATCCATGCCTGAGAACGACTCTATCCCCGGACTTAGAAATATGCAGGTAGAACACGCTTACTGGCTGTACTTCTGTCCGTGGTATGACTCGGAGCAGGCACACTTCCTCTGTGGCAAGGAGTATCAGGATCCCGATGCAGTAAAGGCTCTCTATA
>CACZEJ010000021.1 GCA_902780115.1 Ruminococcus flavefaciens
AGACCTTGAAAATTGATGTTGCCCGTGAGCGTTACTGCAAAAAGATGGACACAAGGTTTCTCGAAGAAATGAATAGCAAGCCGCCGCTGACGCTTGACGAAGTTAAATCAAAGTGGTATGACGGCGGCGATTACAGCTATCGTCATTATGATGATACTCGTACCGCCGCAGGTCATCGCTCTGCCGCTGTACACCCAGTTCCGCTACTTCGGTATCAAGGGGCTGTTCACTGTGAATCTCATCGACAGCAGGCTGACTATGTATCTGCCTGCCATGACTGCAAACGGCATACGTGCAGGACTTATGATACTCATATTCCGACAGTTCTTCAAGGGCTTGCCGAGAGAGCTTGAGGACGCAGCGTATATAGACGGCTGCGGACCGTTCATGACGTTCGTGCGCGTAATGGCTCCCAATGCAGCTTCTGCGTTCCTCACGGTGTTCCTGTTCTCGGTGGTGTGGTACTGGAACGACTACTACGTGAGCACCACGTTTTTCACCAACAACAAGACCATAGCACTCATGCTGACAAATCTTGACAGTCAGCTGAAGATAAAGCTGTTCGACGACCCGACTTTGCAGATAAGTCCCCGTGAGCAGATAGTGTGGAAGGAAGCAGGCTGCCTGCTTTCCATAGCTCCCGTGCTGCTACTCTACGTATGCCTGCAAAAGCATTTTACCGAGGGAATAGAGCGTTCGGGACTTGTTGGATAAATTTGATCCGTCTTTCGCGTGAAAGGCGGATTTTTTTGTTGACAATGGCTGTAAACAGGCGTATAATTGAAGTATATTCATCTGTACTGGAGTATACCAATGAAAAAGTTCTTACGATCCGCAGGAGTTTTTTTCAGGGCTGTACCGCACTTTCTTGTATTTGAACTTATTTTCAAGCTCATGCTGCTCGCTATCGGTACACCTGTGCTCACGCTCCTGCTAAAACTAACCATGAAGATGTCGGGGGTCACTTATCTCAATGATGAGAACCTTCTCGTTTATCTGAAGCACCCATTTACTATCTTTGTCATAGTTGTGATGCTTTTCGCATACGCCTTTTTCTCCTTTGTTGAACTGTCGGCGCTGGCAGCCTGCTTTTCGTGCTACAGCAAAAAACAGCGCATCTTCACGGGAGCGATGTTCCGAACGGGCATCAAGACCTTCGTGAAAGCCTTCAAAGGAGCAGGGATAGTTTCCTTCCTCGGATATATGGCAATAATGCCGCTGGCACAGTTCTCGCTGTCGTCAGGAATGTTCATGGCACCGCTCATGCCTGTGCTGCGAAGGATATTCTATTCTGTAAAGAGCGGCACAGCCGTCGCGTCTTACGTGCTGATACAGCTGCTGTTCATCATACTTATCATCAGCGGCAGCTATAGTATACATTACCTTATTCTTACAAAGAGCTCATTCAGCGAATGCGTGAAAAAGAGCCGAAAAAAGATGGAGGGGCAGCGTTTCAAGATGATAATGACGCTGTTCTTTTGCAGTCTGGCTGTAGTTGCAGTCATAGCGCTCATAACATTCGGACTGAGTTTCGTTATCGTATTCATAATCAAAGGCTTTTCCGAGCCTAATGCGGCTTTCGGCACGGCACTGAGAGTGCTGCGCTATACATGGAACGTGTTTACTGCGGTATCTGCGTTTTTCTCGGCTCCTATCATAATGTGCTGGCTCACTCAGAAATTCATGAGCGATGCAGCCGATGAGGAGCTGCACCTGCCGAACCGAAAAGAGGAGAAGATGAAAATACACAGGAGCATCATAACGGTCACGGTGCTCATCGCGCTTTCTGTAGTAATGAACCTCTCCTACTTCAAGGCTTTGTACCACGGAAATGTCAACGTCAATGTGGGAGTCCTCACACGTACACAGGTCACGGCGCACAGAGGCTTTTCCCATGTTGCTCCCGAGAATACCATGCCTGCTTTTGAGGCTGCTCTGAACAGCGGAGCGGACTTCATAGAGCTTGATGTACAGCTCACTGCCGACGACCAGATGGTGGTGTTCCATGACGAGCGCCTTGAAAGGACTACAAACGGCAGGGGATTGCTCAAGAATTATACCTACGAGGAGCTGCAGCAGCTCTCTGCCGGAGCGTGGTTCAAGAAAAAGCCCGAGTATGCCGATGTAAAGATACCGCTTTTTACAGAAGTGCTTGATCTTGTGGGCGATGACATAATGCTCAATATAGAGATAAAGCGCTCGGGAAATCCGAAAAAGACCGCCGAGCACCTCGTGGACATCATAGAGGAATACGACCTTGTGGATTCGTGCTATGTGACATCGTTCTCGTATCCCGCACTGAAAAAGGTGAAACAGCTCAATCCTAAGATCAAGACGGCGTTCATCGCAAATCTCTCCACGGCGACTTCCTATGCTCAGCTGCCGTACATCGACGCAGTGAGCATGAACTACCTGTTCGTGAACCAGAGCGTTGTGAATTCTGCTCACCATAACGGAAAGAGGATATTCGTATGGACAGTTGACCGTCAGAGCGAGATGCAGAAGGTCATGGCTCTCGGCGTGGACAACATCATAACGAACCGTCCCGATAAGGCTCTGGAGATAGTTGATTCCAAAAAAGTCGGCGATATTGTTCTCACTGCTTTGAAATATGTCTTCGGAGGGTGAGAGTTTTTCGGAGAAAAAACGTCTATATTAATAGAATACTGCATTTTTCGATTGACATGAAAACGTATATCAGTTATAATAGTAAGGTATGCGACAGAGATGCAGTTCATAATTATTCAAGGAGGTAACAAAAATGGATAACAAAAAAAGCCCTGCGTCAGCTGCAAAAGGCAAAGCTGTGCAGGACAAGACGGCTTCTGCAAAGTCAGGCGGCGGTGCAGAGAAAAAGAGTGGGGCGGCTTCGTCAAAAGCTCCCGCAGCAGCTCCTGTAAAGCCATACTTCGCAGGAATCGACATAGTAAAGATACTGGCGGTCTTTCTTGTAGTATGTATACACTTCTTCCTTTACAACGGATTCTACTACACACCGCTCACCAACACATCTGCGTATGGTCCTATAGCGTTCCGCTGGATAGCATATACCTGCGTTCCGCTGTTCATGATATCCACGGGATATCTCATGAAGAACAAGACCTTCAGCGCTCAGTTCTACAAGGGACTTATAAAAATATTAGTAATATACATATTCATCAGTATCCTGTGTTTCAAATTCAAGACACACCACTATAATGATGAATTCGATGCATGGAGGATATTGAGAGGCTACCTTGAGTTTGACGGTGCTCAGTACGGCTGGTATATCAATTACTATATCGGACTCTTTATCGTTATCCCGTTCATAAATCTTGCATTCAACGGCTGCAAAAACAATAAGCAGAAGTTCTTCCTTACAGCTGCGACCCTTCTTCTCACAATAGTTGCAAGAAGCCTCTATCTCGGATTTGACCAGAATGACCAGATCAGAGCTCTGCCCGACTATATGAACGGTGCATGGCCGCTGGCATACTACTTCACAGGTGCGTTTATACGTGACTGTCCGCCAAAGAGAAATATACGCAACAAGTGCATAATCCTCGGTGTTTTCGCACTTGCAACATGGTTCATAACATGGAGCACATACACACAGACAGTTGCAGACGAGATAAACGACAATCATTTCGTATCATGGCACTTCAACGATTACGGCACATATCCCGTATATGCTATGGCAACCTGCATATTCCTGCTTCTTTTCGATATCACAACGACCAACAAGCACGTAAAGTTCGTGCTCCGTCAGCTTTCGGGAGTAACGCTGGCACTCTACCTCATGTCTTACATATTTGACAATATGTTCTACGGCGGCTGGCAGATGAGCCCCGACAGCCCTCATCATCAGGGCTTCAACGAGAAGTATATGGAAGTCGGCGTGAAGCTCGGTCACTGGTATGAGATAATACCAAAGATATTTATCTGTTCACTTATCAGCGCGATAATAATCCACAAGCTCTACGACCTCGGCGCTTACCTTGTAAAGCAGGGCATAGAGGCTATAAAGGCTGAAAAGAACGCAAGAGATACAGACTGACAATGATGTTCCCGAAGGCGGAAAGGCTTTCGGGAACTGCTTTTTCTGTGGGAAAGCAGATATAGTTAAAATATAAATTTCGTTCATTAAAAATTTACAAATATAATTCCTGCAAATTGTTGATTTATCCCGATATATATGATATAATTGATTACGTTGAGTGCGCTGAATGCGTACTGACTGCAGAAGATATGCGTTGAAACGGAAGGTTGCTGTCGGTATGACAGGTAATTTCCGTGGAGTATGTCCGATTTTAAACCGGGCGATTGGGATATCGAACACAGTTTGTGGTTATTTTTCACGCAGCTTGCGTATGCGTGGACTATGCTCATTTTGTGCTCAAATATTGCTAAGACCGCTCGGAAAACATCAGTTTTTCGAGTTTTTTTGTCAGATACGGCATGAAACACACGGAAACGTGTGAATATCTCATATCTGCGTCCCCGTAATCAATTTCAAGGAGGCGAAAATAATGGCAGTCAACGAAAAGATCAGATTCAAGATCAAGGGCTACGATCACGCTACTGTTGATATTGCAGCAGCTAAGATCGTTGAGGCAGCTAAAAGAAGCGGTGCAAGAGTATCAGGACCAATCCCACTCCCTACAGATAAGGAAGTTGTTACTATCCTCCGTGCTGTACACAAGTACAAGGATAGCCGTGAGCAGTTCGAGATGAGAACTCACAAGAGACTCGTAGACGTTATCCGTCCTACAGAGAAGACAACAGCTGCTTTTGAAAAGCTCGAGATCCCCGCAGGCGTAGACGTTGTTATGGAGGTTAAGTAATTAACCGATATCACGCTTGGAACTACCGCAAGGGAAGCGGAATGACGGTGATCCGTCGGTCAAGTTGATGTGTAAATCATCAACCAATAACCTAACAGGAGGAAATGAAAATGCAGAAAGGCATTATCGGCAAGAAGATCGGTATGACACAGATCTTCGACGAAGCAGGAAAAGTTGTTCCTGTAACAGTAGTAGAAGCTGGTCCATGTGTCGTTGTACAGAAGAAAACTGTAGAGAACGACGGCTATGCAGCACTTCAGCTCGGCTACGGTGACGTAAAGGTACAGAGAGTTAACAAGCCAATGAAGGGTCACTTCGACAAGGCAGACGTTGCTTGCAAGAAGACACTCAAGGAGTTCAGACTTGCAGACTGCGATTCACTCAATGTTGGTGACATCATCAAGGCTGATACATTTGCTGTTGGCGACGCAATCGACGTTGTCGGCATTAGCAAGGGTAAGGGATTCGCTGGTGCTATCAAGCGCCACAATCAGCACAGACTTAAGGAAACTCACGGTACAGGTCCTGTACACAGACAGGCTGGATCAATGGGTGCTTGCTCATCCCCTTCAAGAATCTACAAGGGCAAGGGCATGGCAGGTCATATGGGTGCTGAGCAGGTAACTGTACAGAATCTCGAGATCGTTAAAATAGACGCAGAGAATAATCTCATCGCTATCAAGGGTGCTGTCCCAGGTCCAAAGGGCGGTATCGTTTATATCGTTGACAGCGTTAAAGCTTAAGGAAGGAGGAAGCGTAAATGTCTACAATTTCAGTTTTTGATATGACAGGTAAGCAGGTTTCCGAGACAGAGCTTAACGACGAAGTTTTCGGAATCACTCCCAACGAAGGCGTTATGCACGCTGCAGTTGTTAATTACCTTGCAAACCAGAGACAGGGCACACAGTCAACACTTACAAGAACAGAAGTAAGCGGCGGCGGCAGAAAGCCTTGGAGACAGAAGGGTACAGGTCATGCAAGACAGGGTTCGACTCGTGCTCCTCAGTGGGTACACGGCGGTATCGCACTCGGACCTAAGCCCAGAGATTACAGCTATTCCCTTAACAAGAAGGTAAAGAGACTTGCTATGAAGTCCGCGCTTTCTACTAAGGTTATCGACAACAACCTCATCGTTCTTGATGCTCTCACACTTGAGGACTACAAGACAAAGACAGTTGTTGAAATGCTCAAGGCTCTCGGCGTTGAGGGCAAGGCTCTCATCGTAACAGCAGAGGCTGATGCAAAGGTAGTAAAGAGCGCAGCTAACATCCCAGGTGTTAAGACTGCTGCTGTAAATACTCTTAATGTTTACGACATACTCAACTATGACAAGTTCATCGTTGTAAAGAATGCCGTTGGAAAAATTGAGGAGGTGTACGCATAATGAAAGCAGCTCAGGACATTATTCTGAAGCCTTACATCACTGAGAAGTCAATGGATGAGCTCCAGAACGGAAAGTACACCTTTAAGGTAGCTACAGACGCTAACAAGTCTGAGATCAAAAAGGCTGTTGAGCAGCTCTTCGGCGTTCAGGTCGCTAAAGTTAACACAATGAACTGCAACGGCCGCCAGAAGAGAGTCGGAAGATATGTCGGCAAGACATCTGACTGGAAAAAGGCTATCATTACTCTTACAGAGGATTCAAAGGCTATCGAGTTCTTCGAGGGCATGGTTTGATCCCATATATAATAAGTAAGAGAGTTATGGGAGTAATGCTCCCGCAAAAAATGCATTAAAGGAGAAAGTTAAAATGGCTATAAAGACTTATAAGCCTACGACACCTTCGAGACGTCAGATGACTGTAACTGACTACTCGGTTCTGTCAAAGGTTGAGCCGGAGAAGAGCCTTCTCGAACCAATGAAGAAGAAGTCGGGAAGAAACAGCTACGGCCGTATAACAGTTCGCCACAGAGGCGGCGGTAACAGAAGAAAGTACCGTGTAATCGACTTCAAGAGAGACAAGGACGATATGATCGCAGTTGTACAGACTCTTGAGTACGATCCTAACAGAAGCGCATTCATCGCTCTCGTACAGTACGAGGACGGCGAGAAGAGATACATCCTCGCTCCCAACGGCCTCAAGGTAGGCGACAAGATCGAGTCCGGCGCAGAGGCTGACATCAAGCCCGGCAACGCACTCAAGCTCGCAGACATTCCCGTTGGTACACTCGTAAGACTTCCTTCAGGCGAAATGAGAAAAGTTCCGATCAACTGCAAGGCTGCAATCGGTCAGGTTTCTAACATAGATCACGAAAACGTTAACTACGGTAAGGCTGGTCGTGTAAGAAACATGGGTTGGAGACCAACAGTTCGTGGTTCTGTCATGAACCCATGCGATCACCCACACGGTGGTGGTGAAGGTAAGTCACCAGTCGGACGTCCGGGCCCTGTTACTCCTTGGGGTAAGCCAGCTCTTGGATATAAGACTCGTAATAAGCATCACAGAACAGATAAGTTCATCGTAAAGCGCCGCAACGGCAAGTAATCTGAAAGGAGGAACTGATTAAATGAGCAGAAGCATCAAAAAGGGACCTTATGTCCAGGAAGTTCTCCTGAAGAGGGTCGTTGCAATGAACGAAGCAGGCGAAAAGAAGGTTCTCAAGACATGGAGCCGTTCTTCAACAATTTTCCCTGATTTCGTAGGTCACACATTCGCTGTACATGATGGTCGTAAGCACGTTCCTGTATATGTAACAGAGGATATGGTAGGTCACAAGCTCGGCGAGTTTGCTCCTACAAGAACTTACAAGGGCCACGCAGGCTCAAAGACATCAAACAACGGTAAGAAATAAGCGGAAGGAGGAGTTCAGAGATGGAAGCAAGAGCTTATTTAAGAAATGCTCGTATATCACCAAGAAAGGTGCAGATTGTTCTGGATCTTATCAGAAACAAGCCTGTTGATCTCGCTTTAGCTACTTTAGATCTTACTCCTAAGGCTGCAAGCCCTATCGTTGCAAAGCTTGTTAAGTCCGCTCAGGCAAACGCTGAAAACAACTTCAGCATGGATAAGGATAATCTCGTGGTCGCTGAGTGCTTCGTAACACCAGGTCCTATCATGAAGAGAATCATGCCGAGAGCTCAGGGCAGAGCATATAGAATTTTAAAGAGAACATCACACATCACAGTTGTTCTTAAGGAAAAAGAATAATCCCAAGGAGGTTTGAAGAATGGGCCAGAAAGTTAATCCGCACGGTCTTCGTGTCGGCGTTATAAAGGATTGGGATTCTCGTTGGTATGCAAATAAGTCCGATTTCGGCAATGCACTCGTTGAGGACTACAACGTTCGTAACTTCATCAAGAAGAGCCTCTATGCAGCAGGTGTTCCAAGAATTGAGATCGAGCGTTATGCTGATAAGGTAAGAATCCATATCCACTGCGCTAAGCCGGGTATCGTAATCGGCAGAGGCGGCGCAGAAATCGAGAAGCTCAGAGCACAGCTCGAGAAGATGATGAACAAGCAGGTTTTCATCAACATCATTGAAGTTAAGCAGCCTGATATGGACAGCCAGCTCGTTGCTGAGAAGATCGCTCTCGACCTCGAGAACAGAGTATCTTTCAGAAGAGCTATGAAGCAGTCAATCGGCAGAACAATGCGTCTTGGCGCAAAGGGTATCAAGGTCAAGGTTTCAGGTAGACTTGCCGGTGCCGAGATCGCAAGAAGCGAGAGCTACCACGAAGGTACGATCCCGCTCCAGACTATCCGTGCTGATATCGACTACGGTTTCGCTGAGGCTGATACAACATACGGCAAGCTCGGCGTAAAGGTTTGGATCTACAAGGGCGAAGTTCTCAAGGGCGATGCTGCTAAGGCTGCTGCTCAGAGAGAAAAGCTCGAGAGAAAGAACGATACAAGAAATAATGACCGCCGTCGCCGTGACGACAAGCGTGACGGAAACAACAACAGACGCGGCGGAAACAGAAATTTCAATCGTGACGCTAAAAGAGAAGGAGGTAACCAGTAATGCTTCTTCCAAAGAGAGTTAAATACCGCAGAGTCCACAGAGGACGTCTTAAGGGTAAGGCATACAGAGGAAATAAGGTAACTTACGGTGATTTCGGTCTTCAGGCACTCGAGCCTGCATGGATTACATCTAACCAGATCGAGTCTGCCCGTATCGCTATGACCCGTTATATCAAGAGAGGCGGTCAGGTTTGGATCAAGATATTCCCTGATAAGCCTATCACAGAGAAGCCTGCTGAAACACGAATGGGTTCAGGTAAGGGTTCACCAGAGTACTGGGTAGCAGTAGTTAAGCCGGGCCGTGTTCTTTTTGAGATCAAGGGCGTTGCTGAGGAAACTGCAAGAGAAGCTATGCGTCTTGCTATGCACAAGCTTCCTATCAAGTGTAAGTTCGTAACTAAAGCAGAGCAGGAGGTTGAGCAGTAATGAAGGCATCAGAAATCAGAGAAATGTCAGTTGATGAGCTCAACGAGAAGCTCGCCAGCCTCAAGGAAGAGCTCTTCGCTCTCCGCTTTCAGCTGGCAATCAATCAGCTTGATAATACAGCAAGACTCAAGGCTGTAAAGAAGGATATTGCACGCATCAAGACGTCTCTTCGTGAGGCTGAGCTTGCTGCACAGCAGTAAGAAAGGGAGGATTTAGCTAATGTCTACTGAGAGAAACCTTAGAAAAACAAGAGTAGGTAAGGTTGTAAGCGATAAGATGGATAAAACCGTCGTAGTTGCTATCGTTGATAACGTTAAACACCCGCTTTATAAGAAGATCATCAAGCGTACCGTTAAGCTTAAGGCTCACGATGAAAACAATGAGTGCAGAATCGGTGACCGCGTTGAGGTTATGGAAACACGTCCGCTTTCAAAGGATAAGAGATGGCGTGTAACAAATATCATTGAAAAGGCTAAGTAATTTTGATAGAAGCTTAAAGCTTGAAAGGAGGAACTCGCTGTGATACAGATGCAGACTTATCTTAAAGTCGCTGATAACACAGGCGCTAAGGAGCTTATGTGTATCAGAGTTCTGGGAGGTACACGCAGAAGATATGCAAATATCGGCGATGTCGTAGTTGCTTCAGTTAAGAAAGCAACACCCGGAGGCGTTGTAAAGAAGGGCGATGTTGTAAAGGCAGTTATCGTTCGTTCAGCAAAGGGTCTCAGAAGAGAGGACGGTACTTATATCCGCTTCGATGAGAACGCTGCTGTTATTATTAAGGAAGACAAGAACCCAAAGGGTACCCGTATTTTCGGACCTGTTGCTAAGGAGCTCCGTGAAAAGGAGTACACAAAGATCCTCAGCCTTGCCCCTGAAGTTCTTTAATGGAGGTGTCATTCGATTATGAATAATTTACACGTTAAAACCGGTGACACTGTAATCCTTCTCACCGGCAAGTACGAGGATAAGTTCGACAGCAAGGGCGACAGAAAGACAGGTAAGGTCGTAGAAGTTAGCCCTAAGGAGAACAAGGTCATCGTTGAGGGAATCAACATGATCACAAAGCACGTAAAGCCTACAAGAATGGGCGAAAAGGGCGGCATCATCAAGACTGAGGCTCCCGTTTACGCTTGCAAGGTACAGCTCGTTTGCCCTAAGTGCGGCAAGCCTACAAGAGTTGGCCACGTTGTAGAGGACGGCAAGAAGCTCCGCGTTTGCAAGAAGTGCGGAAAGTCTTTTGAATAATAGTAAAGGAGAAACGACATGGCAAGTTTAAAGGATTTTTATGTTAGCGACGTTGCTCCTGCACTTATGAAGAAGTTCGGCTATAAGAGTGTTATGCAGATCCCGAAGCTCGACAAGGTTGTAATCAATGTCGGCGCAGGTGAAGCAAAGGACAACGCAAAGGTCATCGACGCTATCATGACCGATCTCGCAGCTATCACAGGTCAGAAGCCTGTAATATGCCGCGCAAAGAAGTCAGTTGCTAACTTCAAGCTTCGTGAGGGTATGCCGATCGGCGTTAAAGTAACTCTCAGAGGCGAGAGAATGTATGAGTTCGTAAACAAGCTCTTCAACGTTGCGTTCCCAAGAGTACGTGACTTCAGAGGAATCAGCGCAAACTCATTCGACGGCAAGGGCAACTATTCAACAGGTATCAAGGAACAGCTTATCTTCCCTGAGATCGAGTATGACAAGATCGACAAGGTAAGAGGTATGGATATCAACTTCATCACAACAGCTCAGACTGATGAAGAAGGCAGAGAGCTCCTTTCACTTCTGGGTGCTCCGTTCATCAAGTAATCAGGGAGGAAAAAAAATGGCTAAGAAGGCAATGATCAATAAGCAGCAGAGAACTCCCAAGTATTCCACAAGAGCTTACAACAGATGTAAGATCTGTGGCAGACCGCACGCATACCTCAGAAAGTTCGGCATCTGCCGTATCTGTTTCAGAGAGCTTGCACACGACGGTCAGATTCCTGGTGTTAAAAAGGCAAGCTGGTAAAATACAAGAAGGAGGTCATTCGGCATGCAGATAACTGATACAATCGCTGATCTTTTAACAAGAATTCGCAATGCGAATACTGCAAAGCACGCCACTGTTGACGTTCCCGCTTCAAGAGTAAAGAAGGACATCACACAGATCCTCGTAGATGAGGGCTATGTAAAGGGCTTCCAGCTCATCGAAGACGGAAAGCAGGGTGTTATCAGAATCACGCTTAAATACGGCGACAACAAGTCTCCCGTTATAACAGGCCTTAGAAGAGTTTCTAAGCCCGGTCTGCGTATCTATTCAAGCTGCGCAGATATGCCTAAGGTAAGAAAAGGCCTTGGTATCGCAATCGTTTCAACTTCAAAGGGAATCGTAACTGACAAGAAGGCAAGAGAGCTCAATGTCGGCGGCGAAGTCCTTGCATACATCTGGTAAGGAGGATATCGATCATGTCAAGAATCGGTAAAATGCCCATCAGCGTTCCTGCAGGTGTAGAGGTTAAGAATGAGAACAATCTTATCACTGTAAAGGGACCTAAGGGTCAGCTTTCAAGACAGTTCAGTGTTGAGCTCGGCATCAGTGTTGAGGACGGCACTATAACAGTTACAAGACCTAACGATGACAAGCGTCTTCGTTCACTTCACGGTCTTACAAGAACACTTATCAACAACATGGTTGAGGGTGTAACAAACGGATATTCAAAGACTCTCGAGATCGAGGGTGTCGGCTACCGTGCTGCAAAGAGCGGCAACAAGGTAAATCTTAACCTTGGCTTCTCACATCCTGTAGTGCTCGAGGAAACAGACGCTATCAAGCTTGATGTTCCTCAGCCAAACAAGATCATCGTAAGCGGTATCGACAAGCAGGCTGTAGGTCAGTTTGCAGCTGAGATACGCGAAAAGCGTCCACCTGAGCCATACAAGGGCAAGGGTATCAGATACGAAGGCGAGCATATCATCCGCAAGGAAGGTAAAGCTGGTAAGGGCAAGAAGTAATTAAAAGGAGCAAATTGCTATGATTAAGAAATTTGACAGCAATAAGGCAAGATTAAAGAGACATCGCAGAGTTCGTGCAAAGATCTCAGGAACTCCCGAGCGTCCCCGTCTCAATGTGTTCCGTTCAACAAAGCACATCTATGCTCAGCTCATTGATGATGTAAACGGTGTTACTCTTGCTTCTGCATCAAGCATGGATAAGGGCTTTGAGGGCAACGGCGGCAACGTTGAGGGTGCTCGCAAGGTCGGCGAGATGATCGCTAAGAACGCAGCTGATAAGGGTATCAGCGAAGTAGTTTTCGACAGAGGCGGCTACCTCTACCACGGCAGAGTCAAGGAACTCGCAGAGGGCGCTCGTGAAAACGGATTAAAGTTCTAAGAGGGAGGTAAAACAATGGCTAATATTGAAACACAGGCTCCTGAGTTCGTTGAGAAGGTCGTAGCTATCAACCGTGTATCAAAGACTGTTAAGGGCGGACGTATCATGAAGTTCTCCGCACTCGTAGTTGTTGGTGACGGAAACGGCACAGTCGGCTTCGGACTCGGTAAGTCAGGAGAAGTTCCCGATGCTATCCGTAAGGGCATTGAGGACGCTAAGAAGAACCTTGTAAAGGTTGCTCTCAAGGGAACAACAATCCCTCACGAAATCGTTGGCGCATTCGGCGCAGGCAGAGTTCTCATGAAGCCGGCTGCACCCGGTACCGGTGTTATCGCAGGTGGTCCTGTTCGTGCCGTAATCGAAGTAGCAGGCATCAAGGATATCAGAACAAAGTCACTCCGTTCTAACAATCCTTGCAACGTAGTAAGAGCTACAATCAACGGCCTCGTAAACTGCACTTCCGCTAAGGATGTTGCTGCTAAGAGAGGCAAGTCCGTTAAGGAAATTTTAGGTTAAGGAGGCAGTAAGAAATGGCAAAGAATATCAAGCTCGTTAAGAGTCTCATTGGTAGAAAGAAGGACCAGATCGCAACTGCTGAGTCACTTGGCCTCAAGAAGGTCGGCGATGTAACAACACAGCCTGACAATGAGCAGACAAACGGAAAAATCAAGAAGATCTCACACCTCGTTGAGGTTACAGAAGCGTAAACAAGGAGGTGCAAAGGTATGAAAATTCATGAATTAACACCTGCACTCGATTCCAACAAGGCTGTAAAGCGTATCGGCAGAGGCCATGGTTCGGGTAACGGCAAGACAGCGGGCAAGGGCCATAAGGGACAGAATGCTCGTAGCGGCGGCGGCGTTAGAATCGGCTTTGAAGGCGGACAGATGCCACTCGCAAGAAGAATCCCTAAGAGAGGATTCAACAATATCTTCGCTACAAAGTATGCTATCGTTAACGTTTCCGATCTTAACAAGTTCAAGGATGGTACAGTAGTAGACACAGAGCTCCTCGTAGCATCAGGTCTCGTTAAGAAGGTTTATGACGGAGTAAAGATCCTCGGTAATGGAGAGCTTACCGCTAAGCTGACAGTTAAAGCTGCAAAATTCTCACAGAGTGCTGTTGAGAAGATAGAAAAGGCAGGCGGAAAGACTGAGGTGATGTAATGTGTTCCAGACCCTGAGAAAGGCGTGGGGTGTCCCAGAGATACGTAAAAAGATCTTATACACATTACTCATGATTATTCTTTTCAGATTCGGATGCGCAGTCACAGTTCCGTATCTTGACCCGGACGTAGTAAAGTCATGGATGACTACGAACGCTTCAGACGGCGGCTTTCTCGATTATCTGAATACGATCACCGGTGGCGCTATGTCACAGGCGACAATTTTCTCACTTTCGATCACACCGTTCATCAATGCTTCAATTATTATGCAGCTTCTCACTTATGCGCTTCCTCCATTGGAGCGTTTGCGTGATGAGGGAGAAGAAGGCAGAAAGAAGATCGACAAGATCACAGCATTCGTTGCTATGGTGCTCGCTCTCGTAATGTCATATGCTTACTTCCTTATGCTGAAGCGTATGAACGTTGAGGGTACGGACGGTACGATCACACACGCTCTCAAGTATGCGAGCGGCGGCGAAGGCACATTTGCTGCTTTCGTAATCATTGCTTGCTTCGTAGCAGGCGCACTTATTGTTGTATGGATGGGTAACAGAGTCAGCGATAAGGGTATCGGAAACGGTATCTCTATCATACTCTTTGCAGGTATCGCTGCAAGATTCCCTACCGATGCAGCACTTCTCGTAAGACTTACTAAGAATGAACCGAGCAAATACCTCTTCGTATCACTCGGTTATCTCTTATTCATCGCAGCCGAGATCGCTTTCATCGTTTTCATGAACGAGGCAGAAAGACGTATCCCGATACAGTACGCTAAGCGCGTAGTCGGCAGAAAGCAGTACGGCGGTCAGAAGACACATATCCCGATAAAGGTAATCATGAGCGGTGTTATGCCAATCATCTTCGCTATGTCGTTTATGTCTCTCCCACAGACAGTGCAGATCTTCAAGCAGAATCCAAAGGACGGAAGCTTCTATGCTAAGTTCTGTGATTTCTTCAGCACAAGAAGCTGGGGTTACGCAGTAATCTACTTCCTGCTCATCATTGCGTTCAACTACTTCTACGTTTCGATCCAGTACAATCCTACTGAGATAGCAAACAACCTTCGTCAGTCGAACGGCGGTATCCCAGGTATCAGACCTGGTAAGCCAACTTCTGAGTATATCCAGAGAGTACTCAACAAGATCTCTCTCGTGGGTGCTATCTTCCTCGGATTCGTAGCTGTTATCCCGATCTTCATCTCAATGGCAGATCAGCAGCTCAGCTCGCTCTCAATGGGCGGTACTACGATCCTTATCGCAGTAAGCGTTGCGCTTGAAACAACAAGAACACTTGAATCACATCTTATGATGCGTCATCATAAGGGCTTCTTACAGTAAAGGAGGACCGTTAAATGAACCTTATCTTTTTAGGCGCTCCCGGCGCAGGCAAAGGTACACAGGCTGAGGTAGTTTCAGATGCTCTGAATATTCCCCAGATCTCAACAGGCAATATTCTCCGTGAAGCTGCAAAGAACGGCACAGAGTACGGTCTCAAGGCTAAGGCAGCTATGGACGCAGGCGCTCTCGTTTCCGATGATATCGTTATAGGTATCCTTAAGGAAAGAATCGCTGAGGACGACTGTAAAAACGGTTTTATCCTCGATGGCTTCCCGAGAACGGTTCCACAGGCAGAAGCTCTTGACAAAATGAACATCCAGATCGACAAGGTAATCGAGATCCACGTTCCCGATGAGACTATCAAGCAGAGAGTTTCAGGCAGAAGAGTCTGCCAGGGCTGCGGAGCTTCTTACCACGTCGAGTATAAGCCAACAAAGGTAGAGGGTGTTTGCGATAAGTGCGGCGACAAGACTATCGTTCGTAAGGACGATCAGCCCGAAGTCGTTCTCGACAGACTTGCTACTTATCACGAAAAGACAGCTCCTCTTAAGGACTACTATGAGAAGCAGGGCAAGCTTGTCACTGTTATCGGTCAGGAAGAGGTCGCAGAGACTTCAAAGCTCACACTGGCAGCAGTAGGGGTTGAGAAGTAATGAGTATTACTATCAAATCAAAGTCCGAATTAGCCATAATGCGTGAAGCAGGTAAGATTACCTGCGGCGCAATATGGTATGCGGGCGAAAGATTAAAAGCGGGTATGACAACACTCGATGTTGATAAGCTCGTAGGCGAGTATTTTGCACGTCACGGCTGTAAGTCCTGCTTTAAAGGTCTTTACGGATTCCCTGGAAACGCTTGTATCTCAGTAAATGAGGAAGTTATCCACGGTATCCCGAAGGCAAGCCGCAGATTAAAAGAAGGCGATATAGTGAGCATCGACACTGGAGCAGCGTACAAGGGCTTCAACGGAGACAGCTGCTGGACCTTCCCTGTGGGCAAAATATCTGATGAAGCTAAGGCATTGCTTGAGGTCACCGAAGCGAGCCTCTATGAGGGAATCGCGCAGGCTCAGGTTGGCGCAAGGATCGGAGATATTTCTCATGCTGTTGAAGAGTATTGTGCTTCACGAGGCTACGGAATCGTAAGAAATTACTGCGGCCACGGAATCGGCAGAGAGGTTCACGAATCACCCGAAGTACCGAATTGGGGACGTGCAGGTCACGGACCGAGACTGGTTGCGGGTATGACGATATGTATCGAGCCAATGATAAACGTCAAGGGCGACGATGTAAAAACTCTCAAGGACAATTGGACCGTGGTTACCAAATCTGGTTCACTGTCGGCTCATTTTGAGCACGCTATCGCAATAACTCCTGACGGTCCCGTCATTCTGACACAGCCCTGACGGAGGGAATTATCGTGAAGCTGCTTAAAGGCTCTGTTGTAAAAGCGGAGGCGGGACGCGACGGCGGAGGATATTTCGCAGTCATAGATTCCGACGAAAGATATTGCCTTATCGCAGACGGAAAAAGCAGAAAGCTTGCTGATCCGAAGCGAAAGAATATCAAACATATCCGCGTTACAAACAGTATGATCAATCTAAACGATATAACTGATAAAAAACTCAGGAAGCTTATGAAGGAATTTCGTGAGGCTGAGTAAAGGAGGTTATGCAAGGTGTCAAAAGAAGATGTAATCGAAGTAGAGGGCGTTGTAACCGACGCTCTGCCGAATGCAATGTTTAAGGTTCAGCTTGAGAACGGT
This sequence comes from Ruminococcus flavefaciens, assembly GCA_902780115.1. Taxonomy (GTDB): domain Bacteria; phylum Bacillota; class Clostridia; order Oscillospirales; family Ruminococcaceae; genus Ruminococcus; species Ruminococcus flavefaciens_Y. The sequence goes on from CACZEJ010000021.1 coordinate 16,847, forward strand.
CATGAGGTTCTTTCTCATGTATCAGGCAAGCTCAGAATGAATTATATCAGAATCGTTCCGGGTGACAAGGTAAAGCTTGAAATGTCACCATACGATCTTTCAAAGGGTCGTATCACCTGGCGCGTTAAGTAAGAATACAGGATATCTTGTATATCCGTTATCCGCTAAAGGAGGTATTTTCAATGAAAGTCAGACCTTCAGTAAAACCTATTTGCGAAAAGTGCAAGGTTATTAAACGTAAAGGCAGAATCATGGTGATCTGCGAAAACCCAAAGCATAAGCAGCGTCAGGGTTAATGATCCTGCGCATTTAATGGAGGTGCAATTATAATATGGCAAGAATAGCCGGTGTTGACCTTCCAAAGAATAAGAGAATCGAAATCGGTCTCACTTATATCTACGGAATCGGTCGTCAGACTGCAACAGATATCCTCTCAGCAACAGGCGTAAATCCTGACGTAAGAGTCAAGGATCTCGCAGAAGAGGATGTAGCTAAGCTTCGTGACTATATAGACGAGCATTACACAGTAGAGGGTGACCTCCGCCGTGAGGTTGCTCTTAACATCAAGAGACTTGTTGAAATAGGCTGCTACAGAGGCGTTCGTCACCGTAAGGGTCTCCCCGTAAGAGGTCAGAGAACAAAGACAAACGCAAGAACCCGCAAGGGCCCTGTAAAGACTATCGCTAACAAGAAGAAGTAAGGAGGTCATGAGCTTTGGCACAGCAGAAGGGTAAAAAAGTTACTACTATCAGAAGACGTAGGGAACGTAAGAACATCGAAAGCGGCGCAGTTCATATTCAGTCCACTTTCAATAATACGATCGTTACTATCACAGATACAGCCGGAAACGCTATCTCTTGGGCAAGCGCAGGCGAACTCGGCTTCAGAGGCTCAAAGAAGTCAACTCCTTTCGCAGCACAGACAGCTGCTGAAACAGCTGCAAAGGCTGCTATGGAGCACGGCCTCAAGAATGTTGAAGTATACGTAAAGGGACCGGGTGCAGGTCGTGAAGCAGCTATCAGAGCACTTCAGACTGTAGGCCTTGAGGTAAGAATGATCAAGGATGTAACACCTATCCCGCACAATGGCTGCCGTCCGCCTAAGAGACGTCGTGTCTGATCAAATTGGAGGTGTATTAATATGGCAGTACAGAAAGAACCAATTCTTAAAAAGTGCAGATATCTGGGCATCAGCCCTGCTGTAATGGGCGTTTCCAAGAAGGAGTCTATCCGTTTCAAGAACGCTAACAACAGAAAGAAGATCTCTGAGTACGGACTCCAGCTCAAGGAAAAGCAGAAGCTGAAGTTTATCTACGGCGTTCTCGAGAAGCAGTTCAGACACTACTTCTCAATCGCTGAAAAGATGGAAGGCAAGGCCGGTGATAACCTTATCACAGTTCTTGAATCCAGACTTGACAGTGTTGTATACAGAATGGGCCTCGCTCTCACAAGAAGAGAAGCAAGACAGCTCGTTGTACACAGCCACTTTACAGTAAACGGCAAGAAGGTAAACATTCCTTCCTATAGAGTTAAGGTTGGCGACGTTATCGCTCTCAAGGAGAAGGACAGAACTACTGAAAAGTTCAAGGCTACTGTAGAAGAAACAAAGGACAGACTCGTTCCTGTATGGCTCACAGCAAAGAAGGACGATTTCTCCGCTACAGTAAACCGTCTCCCCTTAGCTGAGGATATTGACTACGAGGTAGCTACTCACCTCATCGTCGAGCTGTACTCCAAGTAATCCGATATCGGAACTGCTTGAAGAGACAGTATTCGAAATCAACATTAATTGCGAAATAGGAGGGTTTTTATGCTGGAAAAAATTAATAAGCCTGATATTGACATTGTCGAGCTTAAAAGTGACGGCAAATACGGCAAATTCGTTTTAGCACCGCTGGAGCGTGGATACGGTATTACACTTGGAAACAGCCTCAGACGTGTGCTGCTCTCCTCACTTCCTGGCGTTGCTGTAACATCTGTAAAGCTTTCCGGCAAAGATGGTACAGTACACCATGAGTTGTCAACAATTCCTGGCGTAAAAGAAGACGTCACGGAGATAATCCTCAGTATTAAAGGACTGACGGCTAAGCTTTACGGCGAAGGCCCAAAGACAGTATATATAGAGGCAGAGGGCGAATGTGAGATCACTGCCGGCGATATAAAGACCGATTCAGAGGTAAATATTCTCGATCCGGGTATGCATATCGCTACTCTTGGTAAAGACGCAAAGCTTTACATGGAGATCACTATCGACAGAGGTAGAGGCTATGTTTCAGCAGAAAGAAACAAGAAGCAGATCAACCTCCCAGTTGATGTCATCGCTGTAGACAGCATCTATACTCCTGTTCTGAAGGTGAATTATACCGTAGAGGATACACGACTCGGTCAGGTCACTGACTACGATAAGCTTACCATGGAGGTATGGACAGATGGTACCATCTCCGCAAAGGAAGCTTTATCACAGGCAGCCAATCTCCTCAACGAGCATCTGAAGCTGTTCATCGACCTCTCAGAGGAAGCTGGACTTGCTGAGGTCCTTGTTGAAAAGGACGAAAAGGGTAAGGAAAAAATCCTTGAGATGACCATTGAGGATCTTGACTTATCTGTACGTTCATTCAACTGTCTGAAACGTGCAGGTATTAATACCGTAGATGACTTGATCAATAAGTCTGAGGAAGAAATGATGAAGGTTAGAAACCTTGGAAAGAAGTCCTTCGATGAGGTAAAGGAAAAGCTCCAGTCACTGGGCTTCGACCTCTCCTCAGAAGAGGAATAAACCATAAAACGTGCGTACAGCGCACCACTATAAAAAGGAGTGAATACAATGCCGGGTACAAGAAAGCTGGGCAGAACATCTGATCATAGAAAGGCTATGCTCAGAGGCATGGTAACTTTCCTGCTTGAGAACGGTCAGATCGAAACTACCGTTACAAGAGCTAAGGAAGTACGTGCAGTTGCAGAAAAAATGATCACTATCGGTAAAAATGATGATCTGCACTCCAAGCGTCAGGTGTTCTCATATATCACAAAGGAGTCCGTTGCTAAGAAGCTTATCGACGAGATCGCTCCTAAGTATGCTGAGAAAAACGGTGGTTACACACAGATCGTTAAGATCGGACCACGCCGCGGAGACGCTGCTGAAATGGCTATCATCAAGCTCGTTTGATCGCAGATATTTAATAAAAGCCGTTCCCACCGTGGGAGCGGCTTTTTTCATAGAGAAATTGCGAAAAATCGCTGAAAAGTACTTGCAAAACTACCTGAGATATGTTATAATATCCATTGTATGAAAAAATCCAATCAGGACAGGAGAAAAAATTATGTATAAGAAGGTTTTCAGTTCTATCGCCGCAGCAGTCTCAACAGCTGCTATGGCAGGATATACTGCAATGTCAGCATTCGCTGATGACGCTCAGGCAGCTTCATCGGCATCAGACGCAAATGCACAGCAGCAGGTAGGCGGCTCTATCGCATCTATGATAATCCCCCTCGTTATAATGTTCGTGCTCCTCTACTTTATCGCTATCAGACCACAGAAAAAGCGCGACAGAGAGCTCAAGGAGATGCAGGACAGCCTTCAGGTCGGCGATGAGATCGTTACAGGCGGCGGCATCGTTGGTATCGTTGTCAGCGTAGGCGAGGATACAGTCGTTATCGAGACAGGCGGCGCTAAGCATAAGCTCAGGATCAAGAACTGGGCTATCACCGAAAACGTAACAGCTGCCGAGCGTATTAAGGAAGCTAAGGCTTCTGTCGCTAAGAAGAGCAGCGGTCTTGAAGCAGCAGGCGTAGTTGATGATACTGCTGAGGAGAAAAAGGCTAAGAAAAAGAAGGCTGACGAGGAAGAGTGATCCCGTCACAACATGAATATAAAGGACGTTTCTGCTGAGTGCAGGAGCGTCCTTTTTTGTTCTAAAACAGCGTACCCCGAATAAAATAGATAATAATACATTTTCGGAGGTCGTTAAATGAGCAGAAAGCAAAGATACGTATGGTCAAGCGGTATACTGAGTCTGGGTGCCGCGGTTCTGATCGGGATAACCTGTTCGGCAGCTTCGGCAGCGCTGTTTTCATGCCTTATAGCCTTTGTTCTGAAGGATATGGGGCTTGCAGGAATGCTTGCGGGCTTCTCGCTTGCAGCAGGAGCTTACACGGGTTCCTTTATCCGCGGAAAATACAGGCGAAATTACGGAATGGCAGGCGGTATGGTCTGCGGCTGCATCATGTATGTAGTTGTACTCTTTTGCGGATACGCTTTTTTAGGGGAATTTGCGGGCATAAAAAAGTTCCTCCTGCTTGCATTTGCGGGTGCAGCAGGAGGAGTTGCAGGCGTTAATTCAAAACGCCCGAGATATCTTTATCAATAGTTGCCCGAAGTGTCCTCCATGAGCTTGAATTTGATCTCATAGTAGTTTACTTCGCCGTTTTCGTCGATGTGTGCGCAGGTTGCGGGAACCGTATCCCCGGGACCGTACTGACTGCTTATAGTGTCATAGAGCTCGGTGTAGGTGGTTATAGTCTTGCCGTTTATAGCGGTGATGAAGTCGCCTGCTTCAAGCTCAGTGTTTGCGATGTCGCACTCCTTGTCAATAGAGTCGATATAAACGCCCTTGAAGTCTTCGGGGAGGGACTGACCGATCTTTTTCTCGATGAGCTTGATCTTATCGGAATTTTCCATATCAATGAGATGTATGCCGATCTTGAAACGTCCTGAAATGTAGCCGTTCTTTATGAGCTGCTCAATAACAGGAGATGCTTCGTTTATGGTAATGGCAAAGCCAAGACCTTCAAATTCAGCGCTGACGTATTTGGAAGAGGTGATTCCGATGACCTGACCGTACATATTGACCAGCGCACCGCCCGAGTTTCCCGGGCTTATATCGGCATTGGTCTGTATGCAGTCCATTTCAAAGCCTGTGGAATCGGTTTTAATCTTACGGTTCACCACGTCAAGGCGAACGGTGACGAATTCTCAGCCGATGTTATTACGCCATACGACTATGGCGATCCTTATGAGGCTGCGCCAATTATTGACCAAGACTACAATTATTCTATTATTTCTGGTGAAGCGTCCGGCATCATCTATGGTCCAACATCTGTAACGTATGAGTATACTAAGAAAAAGGGCACTCTCACCGTTAAGCATCAGGATACAAACGGCAATCCGCTAGCTGCTCCTTCATCAAGAGAATTAGATTATGGCACTCCTTACACGGTCTATCCAGATGCTGAGCTTACGACTCAATATAATTATTCTGTAAACGCCAGTGAAACCGGTGTACTTCGTGGCAATGTGACTATTATCTATACCTACACCAAGAAGGCTTATATTCTTACTGTCCATCATAAATATGAAAGTGGCGCTCAGTATCAGCCAGACGTGAAGATCGATTATGAACACGGTGACACTGATACTGCCGTTCCGGATACGAGTGATAATAATTACGAGTACTATCTTAAAGAGGGCGATTCTGCTTCT
>CACZEJ010000022.1 GCA_902780115.1 Ruminococcus flavefaciens
ATCACGCCTATGGAATGCCGTGCAAATATGCTTATAGCTTCATCGAGCCATGCAAAGTCAAACTGTCCGTCACGCGGTTCAAGCCTCGACCATGCAAATTCGCCCATTCTCACAAGCTTTACACCTGTTTTTACCATAAGATCAGCGTCCTGCTGCCACATTTCCTTGTCCCACTGCTCGGGATAGTAATCTACGCCTATTCTCATATCTTCCTCCGATCAAACAACTGTATACTCTATAAGTCCGCAGTTATCCATGAACCAGTTTGCAAATTTCTCTGTACTCATGTCATTAAAGTAAGTCTCTATTACTCTGCACACACCGCCGTGACTTACGATAAGTACGTTCCTGTCGCTGAACTTCGATATTATCTCGTCAAGTGCAGTATACACCCTGTGTGAGAGCTGCAAAAGAGATTCTCCGCACCTTCCCATACGCACACCGAAATTCACCTTATTATCCGCAAATCCCTCAGTATATCGGCTCTTTCCCTCATACTCGCCGTAATCCCATTCACGAAGTCTGTCATCTGTTATCATTTCGATGCCGCAGCGTTCTGCAACTGCGCGGGCAGTTGTCATCGCTCGTTTCATGGGTGATACGATCATAAGATCTATATTTCCCATTTCAGCCACCTTCTCCGCAAGTTCATGAGCCTGCTTTACCCCTGTTTCATCAAGCTCGATATCGGTCACGCCTAAGATGATGTCATGTTTATTGTATGAGGTCTGTCCATGCCGTGTTGAATATATCTTCAAATCAATGCCTCCATTAAAGCTCTGCAGCTTTTGCTATCTCTGCGCGGGCATTGTCGAGCATCAGTGCGCTTGGGTCTTCTCCGCCCATGATACGCGCTATCTCTGCGACCCTGCCTTCCATATCCAGCTGCATTACGTGAGTTTCTGTGCGGTCTTCCACTATCTGTTTCTCGATGAGGAGATGATTGTCCGCCATTACTGCTATCTGCGACAGGTGGGTAACGCATATCACCTGTCTCACCTTGCCTATCTCACGCAGCTTTATGCCTATTTTCTGCGCAGCCTTACCGCTTACGCCTGTATCTATCTCGTCAAATATCATTGTCGGGATCGAGTCCTTGTCAGCGATAACGCTCTTCAGTGCAAGCATTATCCTTGACAGCTCGCCGCCCGATGCTATTTTCGATATGGGCTTCGGTTCTTCGCCCCTGTTGGCTGATATGAGGAACTCCACAGTATCCATGCCGTTTACTGTGAGCTTTCCCTTTTCGTGGCGGACTGCTATGATAACTCCAGCCATATTCAGGAATTCCAGCTCCTCTGTAACACGCTTCGTAAAGCGCTCCGCCACCTGTTCGCGGTACTCATACAGCGCCTTTGCCTGCTCCGTTACTTTATGGAGCAGCTCGTCACGCTTTTCCGCAAGCTCCTTTATCTCACCGCCTGCACTTTCAAGCTGCATACTCTCGCGGCAGGCATCATCGTAAAGCTTTACCAGACCTTCGCAGTCCGTGGCATACTTGCGCTTCAGCTTATTTATGCTGCCCAGTCTCGTACCGAGGTAGTCCAGTCTCTGACCGTCAAGCTCCACCTTATCCGCAAAGGCTTCAAGCTCCGTGGAAATATCCGCAAGCTCTATCTCCGCAGCCGACAGCCGCTCATACAGCTCGCTGAGCTTCGGGCTGTTATCGGTATACTGCGCGATCTCGGTCTCTGCTGACACTATCATATCATTTGCGGCTTCCTCACCCGTTATCGCACTGACAGCATTCTTTATGGCGATAAGAGTCTTTTCGGAATTTTTCGCTGTTTCGTATTCCCTTTCAAGCTCCTCATCTTCGCCTTCGCGGAGTTCAAGCTCTCCTATATCGTCAATTATCTCACTGAGGTATCGGCTGCGTTCAATGCGGCTCTGCTCCTGCTTTTTCAGCTCACCGAGCTTACGTGCGGTATGCTGGAGCTCGCGGAAGGTCACTCTGTACTCATTGAGAAGCGTATCATCTCCGCCGAAATCATCAAGGATCTGCAAATGCTTATCGCTGTCAAGGAGTATCTGATTATCATGCTGTCCGTGGATATTGATAAGGAGAGCTCCTATTTCCTTGAGAAGAGCAGCTGAGGCAGTCCTGTGATTTATCCTTGACACACTTCCGCCGTCTGCACTTATCTCACGGGTAACTGTCATCTCGTCACCGTCGTGGGATATCCCCAGTTCGTCAAGCTTGGCGCAGACCTCCGCAGACAGTTCTGTGAAAAGCGCCGTTATGATAGCCTTGTCACAGCCTGTACGCACTATATCCTTAGTGCAGCGCTGTCCGAGCACAGCATTGATGCCGTTTATAAGTATGGACTTTCCTGCGCCTGTTTCGCCTGTAAAAATATTGAGCCTGTTATTGAGAGGTATAACTGCTTCTTTTATTACTGCAAGATTCTGTATATATATTTCCTTTAACATTCTGAGAGGTTACCTCCTCGGGAAAAGCTCGCTTCGGAACTTCTTTGAGAGCTTCTTGGCATCGGCTTCACTGCGCACCAATATAAATATGGTGTCATCTCCTGCTATGGTCCCCACTATTCCCTGATGCTCCACCGAGTCTATGGATGCACACGTTCCCTGTGCCATTCCTGCGCGGCATTTCAGCACTATGGTATTCATCGCATAGTCCACCGATATGACAGCTTCTTCAAACAGCGATTTCTCAGCGGTAGCAGCTGCGGGCATGGAATAGCGGTAAACGCCGTTCTCGTCACGCTGCTTCACCAGAGACAACTGCTGTATATCTCTGGATAAAGTCGCCTGTGTCGTGTTTATGCCTCTCTCCGCAAGGAGTTTTATGAGCAGCTCCTGTGTCGCAACAGGCTGCTCCGTGATTATTTCAAGTATTACTTCATGTCTGCGGTTTTTCATGATACCACCGTATTCCTTATTTTATGGGCTTGCACATCTTCTTGCACAATGACTCATGGAATGAGTTTCCTAAAAGATCTATGAAATTGATATTGTTCTTTCCGCGGCATATCTCTATGCTCTCGCCGCTGCGGAGAGTTACATAATTCTCTCCGTCAACATTTATCACCATACTGTCATCACGCCGTGTCGTATCCTTCATGCACAGTTTCCTGCACGGCGAAAACATTGTCGCTCTTGAAAACAGTGAATGAGGGCATATCAGCGTCATCTCGATACATTCAAGATCAGGCTCGATAATAGGTCCGCCTGCCGAAAGTGCATATGCTGTCGAGCCCGACGGTGTACTGAAAAGCACTCCGTCCGCACGATAGCGTCCTACAAGATATTCGTCGGAGTAGACTTCAAAATCGCATATGTGAAAGCTGCCTGACCGAGCCGAGACTTCATTCAGAGCAGTCGCGGTAACATCTCCGTCCTTGCCGTGATATACAACGTCAAGTGTCATTCTCTGCGATATCTCGTACTTACCGTCTTTAAGCAGACTCAGCTTATCGAGCTGGTCGGCTTCAAGTCCTGCCATAAAACCGAGAGTTCCCGTATTTATGCCGAGAAGCTTTGTATCGCTGCCCATGAGCAGCTTCGCACAGCGCAGTATAGTGCCGTCGCCGCCAATAGCGATAACTACATCTGCGGTCTTTGCGGATTCTCTTATATCCTCAAATACCACCTGCGGCTTGTCGGAAAAATCATGCCTGAATATCTCACTTACCGTTACATTTATCCCGCTCCCCGCAAGCACATCGCAGGCTTCACGGGCACAGCTGAGTGCATTTGGCTTCTGAAAATTCGGGTACAATGCTGCCTTCATATACGTACTCCTTATAGTTTATTGAACGAGCTGTCTGCAAGCTCTCTGAAATCATGTTCCGCGGAATCTCCCGATCTTTTACACAGCTTCACAAGGTACTCTATATTGCCGCTTCCGCCGCGTACAGGCGAATAAGTATACTTCTCGGCTGCAAAACCTATGGAACGGGCAAAGGCAACTATCTCTGAAAGAACTCTTACGTGTACCTTCCGATCCTTTACCACACCGCGCTTGCCTATATCGCTGCGTCCTGCCTCAAACTGCGGCTTTATCAGAACTGCCGCGTATGCCCCCTCACTGAGGAGCTCATACACCTTTGGCAGTATCTTCGTAAGGGAGATGAATGATACATCAACCGAGATGAAATCGGCAGTCCCGCCTATGTCCTCAGCGGTGACCTCACGTATATCAGTTCCCTCCATATTGACTACTCTCGGATCGGCTGCAAGCGCCTGTGCAAGCTGTCCGTGTCCAACATCAACAGCATACACTCTTGCTGCTCCGCGCTGAAGCATGAGGTCGGTGAAGCCGCCTGTGGAAGCTCCTATGTCAAGACAGACCTTGCCTTCAAAATCGAGCCCGAACTCCTCCGCTGCCTTTTCAAGTTTGAGTGCGCCTCTGCCTACGTACACCTCAGATTCAGCCGATTCGATAACATCTGTTTCCGCGACCTCGTCAGACGGCTTTTTTGCCGCTGTGCCGTTCACGGTTATACTGCCCGAGCGTATCATTTCCTTTGCCCGCTCACGGCTCCGCGCGATGCCTCTCGAAACAAGCTCACTGTCAAGCCTTGCCATTTTCTTTACTCCTGCTGATAATATACTCTGACATTTTATCACTTGTAAGTCCAAGCTTTTCCAGACATGAAACAACTGATGCCTGCTTTACGAAGCCCTCTGCCGTTACTCTGCTGTAATCTCCGCAGTAGCTGAGCTCTGCCAGTATTTCTCCGACTTTTTCGGAAATACTTCCCTCGCCCATAGACTCTTCAAAAAAGACTATGCGCTTATACTTGCTTATCTCAGTTCCCAGATCGTCATCAAGGGGATATATCCTCGTAAGCTTCAGTATATCACACTTCAGCCCCGAATCTCTGAGCTTTTTCTGTGCGTTGAAGGCTTCGTTGTAGAGCCTGCCGTATGTTATTATAAGAGTATCGCTGCCGTCTTCACGGATATACAGATGCTCCGTAGTCAGGTGGAAGCTGCTGAAATCGACCTTTTCCGAACCTCTCGGATATCTCACCGCAGCAAGTCCCTTTTCGTCGTATATCGCTCTTTTCATGCACATCTTCATCTCGGAATAGCATGACGGCGAATATATTACGGTATTTGGGATAGATGTCAGCATCGGCACATCGAGCAATCCCTGATGGGTCTCTCCGTCCTCTCCGACTATTCCTGCACGGTCAACTCCGAGAACTACGTGGAGCTTTCCTATTGCCACATCATGTACGAGCTGGTCGTAAGCTCGCTGTATAAACGTAGAATATACCGCAAAAACGGGGATCATTCCCATGGAGGCAAGTCCTCCCGCAAAGGTCACGGCGTGCTGCTCGGCTATTCCCACGTCAAAGAAGCGGTTCGGATACTTGAAGTGGAAGAACTGCAAGCCTGTTCCGTACTTCATTGCTGCGGTTATGGCACATATCTTTTCGTCCTTGTCCGCAAGGCGAACAAGCTCCTTGCCGAATACGGTCGAATAGCTGTCCGCAGGCGCTATCTCGGGATTTCCCGTAGCTATGTCAAACTTTGATATGCCGTGATACTCACCGGGATTCTGCTCAGCAGGAGCATAGCCCTTGCCCTTTACTGTCTTGACGTGTATAAACACAGGCTGGTGATAGGACTTTGCTACATGGAGCACCTCTTCCAGCTCCGAAAGGCTGTGTCCGTTGACAGGTCCGAGGTAAATGAAGCCCATGTCCTCAAACATGGTGCTCTGTTCAAGAATATTCGATTTAACCGAGTCCTTGACGTTCTTGATACCTCTTGCAACGCTGTTTCCGACTATCGGTATCTTGCCCAGTCCGCGTTCCACCGCACGTTTGGTATTTACATACTTCTCGGTATTGCGCAGGGAAGTAAGATATTTTGAAAGCGAGCCTACGCTTTTGGAAATAGACATATTATTGTCGTTGAGTATGACTATAAGATTGTTCTTGTGATCTCTGCCGCAATTGTTCATGGCTTCATAGAACATTCCGCCTGTCATTGCTCCGTCACCGATGACCGCTACTGCATAGTTGTCCCTGCCCTGAAGCTTCATTGCTTCAGCTATGCCGCAGGCTACGGATACAGATGTGCTGCTGTGACCGCTTATGAACGTATCATGCTCTGACTCCTCGGGCTTGGGAAAGCCTGATATTCCGTCCTCCTGACGAAGTGTGGAGAATCTGTCAAGTCTTCCTGTAAGTATCTTATGGGTGTACGCCTGATGTCCTACGTCCCACACGATCTTGTCCTCAGGCGAATTGAAGTTCCTGTGCAGCGCCATTGTCAGCTCAACTGAACCGAGATTCGATGCAAGATGTCCGCCGTTTTTGGAAACAGTGGAGATAAGGATATTCCTTATCTCCTTGCACAGTGCTGTACACTGCGCTATAGTAAGCTTTTTAAGGTCCTGCGGGAGCTGAAGCTCCTCGAGTGTGACCTTGTCATTCATACTTATATTTTCCTTCATTTTTATGAAATGCGGATAACGCTCCGCAGCTCCTTCATATTATTTCTTTCTTCTCAACAACATTTCTGTAAGCTCTGTAAGAAATGCATCGTTCCCGAATACTTTAAGGCATTCAAGGGCTTCTTCCGTCACTGAATTGGCGATTTCCTGTGCTTTTTCAACTCCGTAAAGCGTAACAAAAGTGGTCTTGTTCTCCTCTGCATCACTGCCCACAGGCTTGCCGAGCTCCTCGGTGGTGCTGGTTACATCAAGAATGTCATCTATTATCTGGAACGCAAGTCCGAGCCTGAAGCCATAATCGGCTGCGGACTGTATGGTCTTATCATCTGCTCCTGCACATATACAGCCCATCATGCAGGATACCGCTATGAGCTGTCCTGTCTTGTGGCGGTACATATTGCGGAGATTAGCCTCGTCAACGTCTGTGCGCTCCTCGTTCTCCATATCTATGACCTGACCGCCTATCATGCCCTCTCTGCCCACTGCCTTCGCAAGACATGAGATAATTTTCACCTTCTGCTCAGCAGTAAGACTGCCATCATTGGCAATGATCTCAAAGGGCTGTACCGAAAGAGCATCGCCTGCAAGTATCGCCATTGCTTCGCCGAACGCCTTGTGGCAGGAAAGCTTTCCGCGGCGGTAATCGTCATCGTCCATTGCAGGAAGGTCATCGTGAATAAGCGAAAAGGTATGTATCATCTCGATCGCCGCAGCAGGTGCTGCTGCTTTTCTGTAGTCACCGCCGAGTGCATTGCAGAAGGCATACACCAGCACGGGACGTATCCTCTTTCCGCCTGCTTCAAGTGAATAATTCATTGCATCAATGAGGTTTTTCTGAGCTGCCATGCTGTCGGAATGTGCATTGTATTTTTTGAGGTTTTCCTCGGTAAATGCTATATATTCATTAAGTTTTTCCTTGATATCTGCCATTTTCTCACTCCTCCGACGGTGCCTGACCGTCGTCCTCAGTTATCTTTATCTGTGCTTCGTCAAGCTGTCTGCGGCAGGCTGCGGAAAGCTTGACGCCCTCGCCATAAAGCTCGACTGCTTTTTCAAGGGGGATATCGCCCTTTTCAAGCTCCGTAACTATTTTACTCAGCTTGCTCATATTATCTTCAAAGGTCACTTTTTCTTCCATTTTATCACCATTTATCTGTTATCTCGGCTTCTGCACCGCCGCTGCCGAATCTTATCTGTATCCTGTCGCCCTTTTCGAGGCTCTCAGACGCACTGAGCAGCTTCTCGTCCCTGTATACCAGCGAATATCCGCGGGAAAGGACTTTCAGCGGACTGAGGCTGTCAAGCTTCGCAGCCTTTTCGCCGAGCTGATGTTCAAGCTTGTCCATGTACCGCAAAAAGGCTGTTTCACAGCGCTTGTCAAGGGAAGCAAGACGCTCGCCGCTGAGTTTCAGCCTGTTCTCGGGAGACTGTCCTATAAGACGTGCATTGAGAGCTGTAAATCTGTCCGTCGCCTTGTCGAGCACTGCATACGCCGAGCGCTCTGCTCTGCGTTCAAGAAGGTCTATGCGCTCATAAAGGCTTGTTATATCAGGAGCTGAAAGCTCCGCTGCTGCCGACGGCGTAGGCGCACGAAGGTCGGCTGCAAGGTCGGCAATAGTGAAATCGGTCTCGTGTCCGACAGCCGATATCACGGGGACTTTGCAGTTATATATGGCATATGCCACTTTTTCTGTGTTGAATGCGCTCAGGTCTTCACTTGAACCGCCGCCGCGTCCGACTATGACAACATCACAGCCTGCGGCTTCTGCTCTGAGTATGCCTCGGCATATGGAATCGGAAGCCGCTTCTCCCTGTACCTGTGCATTGACAGTATACAGCTCACACAGCGGATAACGCCTCGACAATACATTTATTATATCGCGGACTGCCGCACCGCTGAGAGAGGTAACAGCTCCGATCTTTCGGGGCATTGACGGTATGGGACGCTTATGCGCCGTATCGAATATGCCCTCCTTTTGCAGCTTCTTTTTCAGCTGTTCAAGAGCAGCTCCTGCGGCTCCTGCTCCCTCGGGGATAATATCATTTACATAGAGCTGATACGCTCCGTCGCGCTCGTATACTCCGATACTTCCCGAAACTATTACGGACATACCGTCCTCGGGAGCGAATTTCAGACGTGCTGCCGCATTTGCGAACATCACCGCCTTGACTGCGCTCTCGCTGTCTTTGAGGGTAAAATATACGTGTCCGCTGCGGTAGTGCTTCACATAGTTGGATATCTCACCGCGCACCATTACCCCCTGTATGTTTCTGTCGTTCTTCAGTATAGAGCCTATATATCTGTTTATCTGTGTGACTGTTATTACAGGCATTTCTTCTCTCCTGCACTTTTAAGATAGCCGTATATCGCCACTCCTGCCGCATTGTCGCATGAAAACAGCGGCTCAGCGAACTCAGCTCCCGGGAATCGGGAAATTATCCTGTCGCGGATAATAACGTCCGACATAACTCCGCCTGCAAAAATAAGCGGGAGCTCACCGTGCTCCTCAACTGCATGAGCTGTCATGGCAATAATAGTCTCGGCTATATAGTCGAGGCAGTACTTCGCTATATTCTCGGGACTTTCACCGCTGTCCAGCATATTCCCGCACTTGTTCTCCAGACCCGAAAGGCAGCAGTTCCCGCCTTTCAGCACAGGCTTAGCCTTGAAGTGCTTGTTTGCATCAACAGCAAGCTTTTCGAGCTCGGGTCCGCACGGAAATCTAAGCCCCAGCATCACCCCTGTACGGTCTACAGCCTGTCCTGCTTTAAGGTCAAGTGACGTACCGACTTCGGTTATTTTCAGGACATTTTCGCTGTCAGGCTCACAGAGCAGGCAGTCTGTTGTACCGCCGCTGACATGAAACGCGATAAAGCGCTCATTCACAAGTTCAAGCCTTCCCGCCGAATAAAGCGCTGCAAGGATATGTCCGACCTGATGTGATGTGGTATACAGTGCTGCTCCCGTAACTGCTGCATATGAACGTGCAAAGCCTTCGCCGCATAAAAAGCAAGGCATATACGATCCCTCGATGTTGCGCGGTCTTGCAGATGCTGTCACTGTCTGAGGGATACCCAGACTTTTAGCAGAAAAAAGCTGCTCTATCATATCGGGCAGCTGCTTGGTATGATGAAATACCGCATCGCTCTGACGCAGTCCAAGTTCCCCTTCCTTTACAGGAAGGAGCTTCTTCGACTGATATACCTTATTCTCCTCGCTGACATAGACTGCCGCGGAGGTGGTATAATTGCTTGTATCAACTCCGAGGAACTCAGGCATTGCTTTCCTCGTTTTTCTGCTGATCGCGTGAGAATGCGCCGAGAACACCGTTGATGAATGCTGTATCCTCCTGATAAGTGTACATCATCGAGAGCTTTATAGCTTCGCTGATAGCTGCATTCATAGGTGTGTTCTCATCGTATATAGACTCGTACATCGCAATGCGGAGTATAGCAAGATTCAGCTTTGATATTCTTGCTATGCTCCTTGATTTGCTGTAACGTGAGATTATCCCGTCAAGCTCCTCTGCGTGTGCAAGTGTTCCCTCTACGATCTTCTTTACTTCATCGTTTACGGTTATCTCCTCGATCTCCTCCGCGATATCGTAAAGCTCGTTTATATCATCATCGCGCAGAAGCTGCTCGAATACAAGCTTGAATGCGCTGTCTCTTATTTCACGTCTTGTCATGTATATTCTCCTTATTTTTTCTGAGCAGTCCTTATGTATGCTCCGACTTCCTTATTTAAACGTTTCATTCAAAAACTACTCCGCTTACTGTTACATTCACTCTCGCTACAGGCACACCTGTCATATTCTGGACATTCTCCTTGACTACGGTCTGTACCTCCTGTGCGATATTGCAGGCTTTTTCGCCGCTTTTTACTACTATTTTCATGTCGATAGCGGCTACATCGCCCATCATGCTTATCTTGATAGGTCCGTTCTTTCTGAGCTTGCTCATCTTGCCTACCTCACCGCCAAGCTTTGCTACGCCTTTCACATCAAGGGCTGCAAGTCTGGCTATTGCGATTATTACATCATCAGATATTTTAAGTCTGCTGGCAGCAGCGGGCTTCATCTCGTCAACTTCCATAATGAACCTCCATGGCAATATTTAAGTGTAATATTTAATCAAAGCCGTGTCTACAGCCTTACTATTATATTATACCAAATATTTTCGTTCAGTTCAACTATTTCACTTCAAAAATTCTGATATTTTCTGCGGCGATGTCTGTTTCTCCGAGTATTATGTCCTTGATCGACGCTGCCTGAGCTTTGTCAAGCCCCTCTGTCTTCACGACTATCTTTGCTGTCTCTCCGTCAAGATATGCCACGCAGTCCTGAAATCCCTGCGATTTTATGAGAGATTCGATCGTTCCCTCACTCTCGATCAGCTTCGAGACCTGAACTGCATCAAGAGCATTCACTACCATTTCGTCCTCGGTTATGTCTCCGCCGCCGATTATTGATTGCAGAGTCTGTACTGCTGCATCGCGGTCATTCATCTTGTCAAGACGCGCCTGAGCAAAGTAATCATCTGTTTCGGGAGCAGCCTCTGCGTTCACGAATTCAGTTTCGCCATACTTTATGGGCTCATCATCGCTCTTTACCGCTGCTGTCCTGCTGTCAACGGGTATCTCGGGAGAGGTAGCATAGTTTATGTATACAGCTACCGCGAGCATAAGTGTCAGGCAGCTCATGATGATCTGTTTCTTTCCTATAATTATTGATGGTTTCTTCATGATATCTTCTCCTTTATCTGAGTTTTGTCACAAATATCTTTGATGTGGATATCCCCAGCGCTGCGGCTGCTGATCTGTAAAGCTGTTCGCGTACATAAGCGCTGCCGCTTCCGCTGCTGGCTATGACAACTCCCGTTATCTCGGGAGCTTCAACTGTTTCAACAAGAGCATTTCGCTCTCCGCTTCCGCTTACGATAACATATTTCTTCTCCTCCTCCGTTTTGCTTTCTCCGCGGCTCAGCCGCCCCTCAGAAGCGTAAATGTACCTCTCGCTGCTTCCGACCGTCAGGTACACACTCACATCACCTGCACCGTCAATACTGCTCAGGAATCCCTCAAGCCGCTTTTCAGTTGCCCGACAGTAATCAGACGTATCGGTGATGCTGATTTTCTCTTCTTTTATAGTTTCAGTTCTGTCCTTGTCAGCCGTCAGAAGTGATGAGAGCATTATCAGCAGCATTCCCGCTATTCCGCATACGGTCATAAATACAGCCCACTTCCTGTCCTTTATCAGTGCCCTTAGTCTTTCAACCATTTCCATCTATGACCTCCGTTTCCTGTCCGAGACTTTCACGGATCAGCCGTGCTGCTGCGTCAAACTCTTCTGCTTCAACAATGACCTTATTAATTGATATGCTGCCGTCCTGTGAAATATTAACCTCCGTCCTTATATTTCCTACGGCGATGCCTGCCGCTTTCAGCTGAGCACTAAGTACGTCGGAGATGTTCTGACTTGTCTGCGCCGCAAGCTCCTGCTGATAGACATCGGTGTAGTCCTCGGCTTCCGAGATGCTGTTTATGCTTATGTCAGAGAGATCAAAGCTTCCGCTGACAAAAGGTGCTGCGATCGCTGCCGCCAATA
Source organism: Ruminococcus flavefaciens (assembly GCA_902780115.1). Taxonomy (GTDB): domain Bacteria; phylum Bacillota; class Clostridia; order Oscillospirales; family Ruminococcaceae; genus Ruminococcus; species Ruminococcus flavefaciens_Y. Next base: position 12,046 of record CACZEJ010000022.1, read on the forward strand.
CAAGCTTCAGAATGAATTCCATCTGGGTTCGCAGTTTAGTCCCCGACGTGATATTTTCCAAAAGTCCTATACCTGCTGCCATAAGGCATATGGTACGAACTGCCGTTGTTAAATCCGACATATCATCCCCCCACCGACCGCATCATGATACCTGTACACAGCACGAACATCACTCCGTAACATACAAGTACGCTCTGAGCTATGGCAAGTCCGCTGTCCAGTGAGCCGAGAAGCTTTTTCATGCTGTTTTCGCCAAACAGCTCCGCCGCGGCACTTCCCGTCCACATGACCATGCGCATAAGAAGTATCTGTACCACCGTCGGCAGCAGCAGGAGCACTATAGCTATGCAGCCGCCTGTGCCCACTGTTCCGCGCACGATGTCAAAGCTGCTCCTGACTGTGGCATAGGCATCTGAAACAGCTCCGCCCACAACTGGTACAAATCCCGAGATAACAAGCCTTGCGGTCTTCGTAGCAGCTCCGTCCATCTTGCCTGCAAGGGTGCATTTCAGCGTCAAAAAGCCTGTGAAAAGGGTCATAACTATGGTCATTCCCCACGTTATGAGCTTCTTTATCAGCCGAACTATGCCGCTCAGGTCACTTTTGGTGAATACGCTCCCTGTGACCGACAATACGGTCGAAGCACTGACGATTGGCATAAGATAGCCTGCTGAAAGCTGCACTATAAGCTCCGATGCCGCAAGGAGCGATATATCATATACTCCTGCGGCAGCAAGTCCGCCCGATGCCGCTGTAATCCCTGCAAATACAGGTATGAACACCGCGATGAAGCTGCCGCTCAGCTCGACCGCTCTGACCGCACGTCCGAACAGCTCCAGAAGATGCGGAAGTATCAGCATGACGGCTGCAAGAACTCCCACTGAATTGAAAATGCTGTCGGCGTTATTTATAAAGCTGCCGCCTGTACTTCTCACGACCGCACAGAGCACCGTCACCAGCAGAAGCGAACCAAGAAGCTTCAAAGGCTGCTTTCCTCCATCGTAAACTCTTTCGCGCAGCTTATCCGCAAGGCTTCCGAAGGTGATGCCGCTGACATCGCTGTATGAATATCCTGCCTCGCTGTCGTCAAGTATCTCGTCAAATCTTTCTATCACCTCTGCTCCAGCTTCTTCCGCCGAAGCTCTCAGAGGACAGACAAATACCAAAAGCAATATAGTTATAATCAGTACTTTTATTGTTTTCATTTTCCACCTACAGCAGCTTATTGATCAGCTGCAAAAAGTTTTTCATTATGGGCAGGCTCAAAACCGTAACTGCTGCTCTTCCCCACAGTTCCGCTGCTGCTCCCATTGCTCCTTCACCGCTGTCACGGCACAGCTCCGCTGAAATATGCGTTATACAGCATATCCCGAGGGCTTTGAAAACCAGTGAGATGCTGCTCTCGGAAACTCCCGCCGACACGAATATCTCCCTGATCTCATTGAGCGGTCCGTCTAACATCACCACCGCCGCCAAAAACACAGCTGTGCATACCGCAGTTGATATCAGCATTGACTGCTCTGAGCAATATTGTTTTAAAAGCACTGCAAGAAGAGCTCCGCCGACACAGAATACTCCCACTGTAAAACAGCTTCCTACCATAACCCGAAAACTGACTTGACCTTTTCAAAAAGATCGCCTATTTCTTCAACTATCACCACAAGGACTACTATCAGCCCTGCAAGCGTTGTCATCATTGCCTGTTCTTCACGTTCTGCACGTTTCAAAACAAGATTCAGGACCGCTACGATTATGCCTGTGCCTGCGATCTTGAATATAAGATCTATTTTCATTCTTCCTCCTCATATCACTGCAATGCCGACCGTAAGACCTGCAAGCATTCCAAGACTTCGGTACAGTCTGCCTTTTTGGCGGTATTCCGCAAGACGCTGCTGAAATATCCCATGCATACATTCCAGCTGCATCGCTATTCCGTCCAGCTGTCCGCTTATATCCGTCGAGCCGAGAAAGCTCCCGAAATCCGTAAGCACACGTTTTTCCTCATCGCATATATACCTGCTCTCACTCACCGCAGCGCTCCATTTTTCCCTGAAATTTTCATCGGCGCTGTAGCTGTCAGACAGCTCATCTATGAACCTGAGCACAGTATAATTTTCATTCTTCAGTCTGTCAACAAGCTTGTACACTTCCGTGCCGCTGCTCCTTATCATTATCTCGCAGAGCTGCATCATCTTCTCTGCTTCACTGCAAAATATGACCCGCTTTCTGAGCTTCTCCGAATAGTTTATACCGCAGAATGTTCCGCAGAGCATTACCATTATAACTGCAAAGACCCTAATCAGCATTTCCCAGCCGCCTCACTTCCCTTACCACAGATGGCGAATGTCCGCCTTCGAGGAAAACAGCTCCGTCAAAAAAACCGCTGTTGATGAGCATTGCAGTTTCACGTCGTTTTAAAAGGTCGGAAAAGCTTTTTCCGTGAGCTGTCACCACGAATTTTACGCCGCAGGCAAGTCCGCCCATGATAGCCTCTGCATCAGCCATTGAAGCTATCTCATCACAGAATATTACATCGGGAGAAAGAGTCCTCACCGCATTGATTATGCCCTCAGAGCGGCTAATATTGCTAAGTACATCAGTCATCAGTCCCACGTTGTTCTGCGGAGCTCCGTTCATGAGGCAGGATATCTCATTACGCTCGTCAACAAGAGTGACCTTGCGGAAATTCCCCGTAAGTCGGCAAAGCTCACGCAATACAGTGGTCTTGCCTGAATTTACTCCGCCGCATATGATTATGCTCTTGTCAAAGAAACGTGAGAAGATATCGTCAGCGCAGCCCTCAACTGCTCTGGATATGCGGAAATTGAGCGATGTAAAGTCGCAGAGCGCAGGTTCTGTCCCATATGAGTATGCTCCCGTAACACCTGCCCTTACTCCTCCCTCAAGAACAAAATACCCCTCGGTAAGCTGCTTTCGGCAGCTGTGTATGGAAAAATGACACAGCCGCTCAACGATACTTCTTACCGCTGATACGCTGACGGGACAGACGTTTTCGCTGTATGCCTCCGACAATTGCCCGTTTTTCATGAGATACGCTGTCTTATCCGAGTAAACAAAATACACACCGCTTCCTACCCGCAGCCGCACTTCCATAAGTCCCGAAAGCTTCTCGCGCGGCAATGCTGCCAGCATCTCCCTGAGCTTTTCGGGCATATAGCTTATTATTACTTCATAGCTTGTACTGCCATTCATTTTCATCAGCTCCTTACACTTCATAATATGCTGTGTGGAGTACGGTTAGAACAAAAAAAGTGGACGACAGATCGTCCACATAACAAAAAAACATCACACCGAAGTGTGCTGTGATTTTTTATTATTCCTT
>CACZEJ010000023.1 GCA_902780115.1 Ruminococcus flavefaciens
GGTCTCGATGAGGAAGATTCAAAGAGATATATGCACCAGTACAACTTCCCAAGCTATTCTGTTGGTGAAACAAAGCCAAGCAGAGGTCCCGGAAGACGTGAGATCGGTCACGGTGCTCTTGCTGAAAGAGCTCTTGCTCCTGTTATCCCACCTGTTGAGGAATTCCCATATGCTCTCAGACTTGTTTCTGAAGTTCTTTCTTCTAACGGTTCTACATCACAGGGCTCTATCTGCGGTTCTACACTTGCTCTTATGGACGCAGGCGTTCCGATCAAGGCTCCTGTTGCAGGTATCTCATGCGGACTTATCACTCTTCCTGACAGCGACGACTTCATGACAATGGTAGATATCCAGGGTCTTGAGGACTTCTTCGGCGATATGGACTTCAAGGTTGGCGGTACTCACAAGGGTATCACAGCTATCCAGGTTGATATCAAGGTCGATGGTCTTACACCTGCTATCATCAAGGAAGCTTTCGAGAAGACAAGAAAAGCTCGTCTGTACATTCTCGACGAGATCATGCTCAAGGCTATCCCTGAGAGCAGACCTACAGTTAATAAGTATGCTCCTAAAATGCTCCAGACAAAGATCCCTGTTGACAAGATACGCGAAGTTATCGGACAGGGCGGCAAGGTTATCCAGAAGATCTCCGCAGACTGCGACGTTAAGATCGACATCAGCGATGACGGTAATGTATTCATCAGCGGTGTTGACGGCGACAACGCAAACAAGGCTCTCCAGATAATCCACACTATCGCAAACGACCCTGAGGTAGGCGCTATCTACAAGGGCAAGGTAGTAAGGATCATGGACTTCGGCGCATTCGTTGAGATCGCTCCAGGTAAGGACGGTCTGGTTCACATCTCCAAGCTGGACAAGCAGAGAGTTGAAAAGGTCGAGGACGTTGTTTCTATCGGTGACGAGATCGTTGTTAAGGTAACAGAGATCGACCGTCAGGGCAGAATAAACCTCTCACGCAAGGACGCTCTTGCTGAGATCGAAGCTAAGAAGAATAACAAGTAATTTCACAAATACCGTGTACTTGATGTACACGGTATTTTTATGCAATATTAAAGGCGGTCAATCGACCGCCTTTTTCATATTTAATGATAGTTATGACTTTCTTTCAGCACCATATCCTTTACTTTCATAAGCGAAGTAGTTGTGCTTCTCTCGTTTTCGGAAAGCTTCATGGTGATGTACTTGATAGTCTCCTCGTAATCAGGTATCATGATATGCTCCAGAGCATTAACACGTCTTCTCGTCTTTTCGATCTCGTCCGCCATAAGCTGACAAGCCTTTTCAACTTCCGCAAGACGTATCATTTTCGGAAGTATCGCACTTAACGCACTTACTGCACCATCAAGGTCGATAGATGTGAATGCCATGCCATATGAGTATATATCATTGGCATCACCTGAACGAAACTTCGTCTTGAACTCAGGTATATAGACGCTCATTACGTTCTTCTCTCCAACTTCAAGCTCGACCTCCTGCTTTGGGAGCATAAGTGCTGTTTCAAGCACTTCCCTCTGCATGACCGAGCCTGCTACAGCCATATAGCGGTTTGCCTCTGATATAGCAGCTTCGACCTCGCTTCTGAGCTGACGGTTCTCTTTAATGAGTATCATGAACTGACGCATAAGCTCATCACGTTTGTCTTTCAGCAGCTTGTGTCCTCGTCTTGCTGATGTGAGCTTCTTTTTCAGCTTGCTGAGCTCCATTCGGGTGGGATTAACATTAAGTCTTGCCAATCAGCTCACCTCATTTCTGAGTATCATAGTACTTGACCAGATATTCCTCTCTGATTCTTCTAAGCTGCTTCGGTTGTTTTCAAAGCCCTGCGAAACATAGCGCTTTTCAAATTCATCTGCAAATTTAGCATACAAAAGGTCTGTAGGTGTGAGAGCCGCTTCACCGAGAACGACCATGAGCTCCTTAGCGTCTTTTCCTCGTGCATATGCTGAGAAGAGCTGGTTCATGGTGTCAGAATGGTCTGCACGGGTCTTGCCCTCGCCGATACCCTTATCCTTCAGACGCGAAAGCGACGGAAGAACGTCAACAGGCGGATTAATGCCTTTTCTGTAAAGCTCACGGGAAAGGATTATCTGTCCCTCTGTGATATAACCTGTAAGGTCAGGGATAGGGTGAGTCTTATCGTCCTCAGGCATAGTGAGGATAGGTATCATGGTGATACTTCCCTCTTTACCGTTCTGACGGCCTGCACGTTCATATATAGTAGCAAGGTCAGTGTACATATATCCTGGGTAGCCTCTTCGTCCCGGAACTTCCTTACGTGCAGCCGATACCTCACGGAGAGCGTCTGCGTAGTTTGTGATATCCGTAAGGATTACAAGAACGTGCATTCCCTTTTCAAACGCAAGATACTCCGCAGCTGTAAGAGCCATTTTCGGAGTTGCAAGTCGCTCGATAGCGGAGTCGTTAGCAAGATTTATGAACAGGACTGTTCTGTCAAGAGCACCTGTGCTGCGGAAGCTCTGTACGAAGTACTCGGATTCCTCAAATGTGATACCCATAGCAGCAAATACAACGGCAAACTGCTCGTCTTTTCCGCGAACCTTAGCCTGACGGGCTATCTGTGCAGCAAGCTGAGCGTGGGGAAGTCCGCTGGCTGAGAATATCGGCAGCTTCTGACCTCTTACGAGGGTATTGAGTCCGTCAATAGCAGATACACCTGTCTGAATGAACTCCTGCGGATACTGTCTTGCAACTGGATTCATAGGAAGTCCGTTAACGTCCATACGCATCTCGGGGATTATCTCAGGACCGTCGTCGATAGGTCTTCCGAGACCGTCGAAAACTCGTCCCAGCATATCCTCGGATACACCCAGCTCCATCTGGTGACCTGAGAATACTACACTGCTGTCCTGCAAGTTGATACCTGCGGCATTCTCAAAGAGCTGTACCAGAGCGTTAGAACCATCTATTTCAAGCACACGGCAGCGTCTTCTCTCGCCGTTTTTCAGTCTTATCTCGGCAAGCTCACCGTATGTGACGTTCTCAACGTCCTTTACAAGCAACAGAGGTCCTGCTGCTTCTTCAATTGTTCTGTATTCTCTTGGCATCAGTCTTCCTCCTTGGTAAGCAGCTCATTCAGCTCTGAGGATATCTCCACACTGAGCTTGTCAAATTCTGCGTCTGTTTTTTCCTCTTCAACATACTTGAAACGTCCGATCTTTTCTCTTACAGCAAGGTTCGCAACAGCTTCAACATCTGCGCCCTTGTCAAGTGCTTCGGCAGCTTCATCATTGAAGTTTAGAATGAGCTTCATCATATAAAGCTGTTTTTTAAGGCTGGTATACGTATCTACCTCATGGAAGGCGAGCTGATGCAGGAAGTCCTCACGTATTGAACGGGCAGTTTCCATTTTCAGACGATCCTTAGCCGAAAGTGCGTCCATACCGATGAGCTTTACGATCTCCTTGAGCTCTGACTCATCATGAAGTATAGACATGAATCTTGCACGGGAATTCATCCAGTCCTTGGATACGTTATTATTATACCACTCAGCAAGGGAATCCGCATAAAGCGAATAGCTTGTGAGCCAGTTTATAGCAGGGAAATGTCTCTGATAAGCAAGGTTTGCATCAAGTCCCCAGAACACCTTTACGATACGGAGAGTAGCCTGCGAAACAGGTTCCGATATATCACCGCCGGGAGGCGAAACAGCTCCGATAACTGAGAGAGCTCCTTCCCTTCCGTCTGTACCGTTGGAGATAACTCGTCCTGCGCGCTCATAGAACTGAGCAAGACGGCTTCCAAGGTATGCAGGATAGCCTTCATCACCGGGCATTTCTTCAAGTCGTCCCGACATTTCACGGAGAGCCTCTGCCCAACGTGAGGTCGAGTCAGCCATAAGAGCTACCGAATAGCCCATATCACGGTAGTACTCAGCGATAGTTATACCTGTGTATACCGAAGCTTCACGGGCTGCAACAGGCATATCGGAGGTGTTTGCAATGAGAACGGTACGTTCCATGAGCGACTTGCCTGTATGCGGGTCTATAAGCTCAGGGAATTCGTTCAGAACGTCGGTCATTTCGTTTCCACGCTCACCACAGCCGATATATACGATTATGTCAGCTTCTGCCCACTTTGCGAGCTGATGCTGAGTTACAGTCTTACCACTTCCGAAAGGTCCCGGGATAGCAGCTACGCCGCCCTTTGCTATCGGGAACAGACAGTCAACGACTCTCTGACCTGTTACCAGCGGCATATTTGGAGAGAGCTTCTTCTTGTAAGGTCTGCCGCGGCGTACAGGCCATTTCTGGATAAGTGTGAGTTCCTTGTCGCCTTTTGCGGTCTCGATCACGCATACAACATCATCTGCATGGAACTCACCGTCGGATATCTTCTTTACTGTACCCTCGATACCGTTTGGGACCATTATCTTATGGAGTACTATATCTGTCTCGGGAACTGTTCCGATAATATCTCCGCCGATGACTTTATCGCCTGCCTTGACAGTCGGAGTGAACTTCCAGAGCGGTTCTCTTTTAAGTGAAGGCACTTCAACACCTCTTGCGAGATTGTTTCCGCAGACCTTCCTTATATCGTCAAGGGGACGCTGTATACCGTCGAAGATGCTTCCTATAAGTCCCGGACCAAGCTCAACGCTCATAGGCTCGCCTGTTGATTCAACATTCTCACCTGTTCCGAGACCTGATGTTTCCTCATAAACCTGTATGGAAGCACGATCACCGTGCATTTCGATTATCTCACCGATAAGACGCTTTTCACTAACTCTTACAACGTCGAACATATTCGCGTCTCTCATACCCTCGGCAACTACAAGCGGTCCTGATATTTTGATTACTGTACCTTTGCTGTTCATTTCTGCTTATCCGCCTCTTTTCTAATTTAATATATCCGAGCCTACAGCCTTTTCCACTGCCTCGTGCAAAGCTCTCATTCCGTCGCCCGTATTTCCCTCTATTGCAGGTATAAGGACAATAGACGGGAGCTTGCTGCTCCGATATTTATTTATAGTATCTCTCACCATTGCCGCAGCAGGTTCTGTGATATATATTACCGCAAAATCATTTGCTGCAAGACGTGAGATGAGTTTGTTTATTTTTTCAGGTTCTGTCTCACGGAAAACGGAAAGACCAAGTGCTGCAAAACCTGACACACTTGCGCTGTCACCGATAACGGCTGCTTTATACATATAGCTTTCTCATCCTTTCCGTGATAGTCTCCTTGTCAGCACCGAACTCCTTACATACAGAGAGGATACGCAGATTCTTTATCTCTGCTTCCTTTGCTATGAAGTAGGCTTCAAGAGGTTCAGCGCCGAACGCCTGCATACGTGCTGTTTCTGCAAGCTCTATCAGTACATCATCGCACCACTTCTCATACTGTGCAGTTGACTCTTTGAGCAGTGCCCCTGCATTTGAGTAATGCGAAGCTTCAAGGAAGCTGAACAGCGATTCTGCTCCGCCAAGTGCTGCCTTTATGAGGGCATCTTTTTCAAGCTCATCGCTTCCGCATACAGCTGTTTCCATGAACTGAGCTGACTTATTCAGAAGGCTGCATCTGTAAGCAGTCTTTATGTCAGCACAAACCGTAAGAAGATCGGCATAACGCTTCATAAAACCGCTTCCGTATCTTACAGCACTCTTCTGCATAGCCTTTAGCGCATCTGCATCAATAAGTGAATCCGAAAGCTGTCCGTCAAGCGTTCTTGTGACGAGCTCATATGCTTTAGCAGCGGTATCCCGCATATATTCAGGCAAATTGTCATACTCTTTTGTATTTATTGCTTCAACAAGCACTGAGAGCTCCACGTTTGAAGGTGATATATAATAATGCTGAGGATCTCTGTTTGAGATGATAGCTTTAAGAACTGCTTTGAAATTATGGAAATCGTTCCTGTAAAGCAGTATCTCAAGCTCTTTGCAATCGGGTGCATACTCTCTGAGCATAGCCCAGACCTCTGCAAGTCCGTCGCTCTTTGCTCCCGAACCTCTTTTGGAGGCTATTATGGAATCAACCTCCGACTTGCTCCTTGCATTTACGAGCTGGTCGATGTCGCTTTTTCCAAGAAGTGTATTCTCCATCGCTCTGACAGCGCCAACAGCATTTGCATACTTTGTACCGTTCATATCATCACCTACCTGAACAGTGATCTTGCAGCTGTATCCCTGACATCTTCCTTTTCAGCTTCAAACATAGCACGGAAACTGCAATTTTCGGATATAAGACCATAGCTGAGGATAAATCCGTCATCTATGTCAGCCTTTTCCTTTGACAGAACGATGCTGCCGCCCTTTTTTTCGGCGAGCTCATTGAGCTTCTGCCCGAAATCCGCAGGAACTCTCGCAAGATCATTGCTGCCAAGGCTTATAACACCTTTATCCGACTGCATATGACGTTCTGCCAGCTTTAATATCAGCTCAAAATATTCCTTATCAGGCAATGATCTGAGCTTTGTTATTGTTTTTTCGATCGTTTCATCTATAAGCTCGACCTTAGCAGCAAGAATTCTGCGCTTCATATTTGCGTCTACCGATGCGCAGGAATTCTCAAAGTCCTTTTCTGCCTGCTGCTTGGCTTTCAGAAGATGCTCTTCATACGCCTTATTAGCATTGACTTCGCCTTCTTCTCTGATAGCCTTAGCCTTTGTTGTCGCAGCTTTCAGGATACTGTCTTCTGTCTGCTTCTGCTGAGCGTCGATGAGATTGAGGATCTCGTCAAGTCCGGACATTTCTTCACCTCCGCTTTATCAGAGCGCGATATTGTAGATGATAAGGATAGAAATAAGGAGTGCAAGGATAGCGTATGTCTCTACCATAGCAGCCATAATGATACCCTTACCGTTGTGATCGGGCTTCTTAGCTGTGATGCCTACACCAGCAGCTGCTGTCTTGCCCTGAACGATTCCTGAGATAAGTCCTACTACTGCGATCGGGAGTGAAGCTACAAGGAACTGAAGTCCCTGAGCTGTTGTAAGATCAGCTACTGAACCGCCGATAAGTCCGATACGGCTGAGAAGGATAATAGCTGTAAGGAGTCCGTAAAGTCCCTGTGTACCCGGGAGAAGCTGAAGGATAAGCACCTTGCTGAATTTTGAAGGATCGACCGAAACTACACCCGCAGCAGCCTCACCAACGATGCCTACGCCCTTTGCAGAACCGATGCCTGCCAGAAGTGCTGCAAGAGCAGCTCCTATAACCGCTAAAACTATTCCTAAATTATCCATTGATATTTTCCTCCTTGAATTTAATATACTGAGTATTTACTGTAAGCGGTGAAAATTCTCTTCCGCCGCCTGTATAGAATTTCGAGAACAGCTCTACGAACTGTAATCTGTCTGTATGAACATATGCACCAAGAAGATTGATCGCAAGGTTTGCGGTATGTCCAATTATGAAAACTATCACGAGAAGAACACCCTTTACAGCCATATTCTTAGGCATTGTTCCAATAAGATTTATAACGCCTGCGATCGAGCCTGTTGCAAGTCCCAGCGCAAGAAGTCGTGAATACGAAAGAATATCACTGAGATATCCTGTTGCCGTATTGTAAAGCGCATACACTCCGCCGAAAAGCTTTCCGAGTATGGACTTTGAATTTCTTCCCGATGTAAGCACCAGAAGTACAACACCTGCGATCATCAGGTATGTGCCGATGGTTTTAAGCTGATCGGGAACACTTGTGAGTATGCTTGCCGCAAGGGGTGCAACACCTATGACCGTAAGGTATATCGGTACTGTATCAAGAACTGCATCGAGCTTTTTTCCTGCGTCCCATGACATCTTGAACGATACTGCCACACCAAGGAAAAGGTGAAGGATTCCCAGTGCAAACGAGTAGAGCAGAAGTTTTATCGGATCGTCGATAGGCTGGAACCAGAGTGCAATGCTGCCGATCTCCTTATGGAAGAACTCTCTGCCGACTACCTGTACTATATCTCCGAACCAGCTTCCGAACAGCGTTCCCCATATCACAGTTGATATGCCGCAGTTTCTGAACATTGTCAGGGTTTTACGCATACTGCTCTCAAGCTTGAATTTTTTAAGGGCGATAGTCGTGCCGATAAGCATTACAAGACCGTATCCTGCATCAGAAAGCATCATTCCGAAGAAAAGATAATAGAAGAATGCCATTACAGGTGTAGGATCCACATCTCCCTTTCCGGGGAGAGCATACATTTTCGTGATGCCTTCCACAGGTTCCGAAAATTTGCCGTTCTCAAGGAGAACAGGAACGTCCTCGTCCTCGGAAGGATCGGTAAATGTTATTGCAGCGGTATATCTGGATTCTATCTCCTTTTGCAGCTGCTCTGCGTACTTCTCGGGGATATATCCATTGAGCACGAAAGTACTTTCCGTAAATCCAAGACCGCTCAGAGCGTCATACTTTTCCTTACGCATTTGCAGGTAGTCGATAACAAATCTGAGCTGCTTTCGGTTCTCGGCAAGCTTTTTAATATTTGCCTTTGCGTCCTCGGAAGCCTTTTCAAGCTTTTCTATCTCAGCTTTATACGATGAGATAAGCTCATTCGGTGTTTTATTTTCGGGATCGGAAACCGATACAAATGCAAGCTTTCGCAATACATCGCCCGCTTCATCGTAAGAGCTCTTACTGCACAGTATAAAAAGATTTGTCTGTTCCTTTGAACCGCTGATGACCTCGGCACTGCAATTCTCAGGCAGCTGTTCTTCAAGCTCCTCAGCAGTCACAGGATACGGAAGCGTACCTATATAAGCCGAAGTAGTGGCAGTTCCTTTAAAATTGAGCGGAACATCAAGAGCCTTCCATGAATCGAGCATATCACATCTTACTTCAAGCTGTGCGACAGAATTGGCTGAATCATTTATAAGGCGCTGATTTTTTATGATCTCATTTGCTGCGCCCATGACTTTTTCCATCTGCATTGCTTCCTTGCCGAATTCATGCTTCTCGACCTCAGTCTTTCCGCTGAACATATCTGCAAGACTTGCAGGCTCAGGCGCGTGATCGTCAATTATTTCAAGCGCCTGAACAGCTGTATTGCGGAACTTTTCAAACTCACTCACAACAGCTGTAACATTGGTATTTTCGAGCTCTTCATCATCATTGCGTGATATCTCGACAACACCTCGGCGCTGGAGCAGTTCGATTATCTTTTTACTATCTGTAAGCATAGCAATAAGCTCGATCTTTTTCATTTTGAGCTTCGCCATATTTTACATCACTCTCCTCTTGTCAGACAATTATCAGAAAAATCTGCTGATGATCTCATCAACAGCAGAATTCATATTCTTTTCCGCAAGCTGCCTCATCTTATTAATGCGGTCAGAACATTCAGCCTCTGACTTTTTTTCGTAAGCCTTCAGCTTTTCATCATATTTGCTGCGGATCTTAGCTGCTTCCGCTGTTGCTTCACTTATTTTTTTCTGGATCGCAAGTGAAGACTTTCCTGATGCTGTGCTTATAATGTCATCACGCTGCCGTCGTGCATCAGCATTTTTCCTGTCAGAGAGCGCTTCTGCTTCGAGTATTTTCTTTACTGCTTCTGACGCCATTAAAATACCTCCTTTAAAAATGACCAATGGTCATTTGATACATTGATTATACCACCCTTTTAAAGCGCAGTCAATAGATAAATTGTGAATATGTTTTGATAAAAAACAGAAAGGGAGCTTACCCTACAGACAGCTCCCTTGCAAATAATCCATTGACAATAAATATTATACCTCAAATCGGTAAAAATGTCAATGAAAATTATTTGAAATTATATGATTTTTTTTATTTTTTATACGCCAAATATCTCGTACTCTCCTGCTTTCAGAGAAATCGACCTGTAATCACCTTTTTCAAGGGTATTTTCACGGTCATTTATGTACGCATTGAGTATAGCACGGCTCATATTTGTGATGTCACTTCTGTTAACAGCTTCCTCAGGTTTCAGAAGGAGTACTTCACTGTTCTCATAGCCGTCAGAAACAGGCTCGCCGGATATATATTTCAGACGGAACACGATTATCCACTGTTCTGTGCGGAACTGCACTGCAAAAACCGATTCCGCCTGCACGTTTACGCCTGTCTCTTCAAAGAATTCGCGCTTGACAGCTTCTGTAGGAAGCTCGCCCTCTTTTACATATCCTCCCGGGATAAGTATACGTTCCTTTGCGGCACCGTATGTATGGCGGACAAAAAGTATCTTTCCGTCTATATCGAGTATTCCGCAGACAGCATAGTATCTATTACTCATCTTCTTTTTTCACAACGCTTATGCCAAGGACTTCAAGGCTTTCATCGTCAACTGTTGAAGGACATTCGGACATGAGCTCGCTTGCATTCTGTACCTTCGGGAATGCTGTAACGTCACGGAGGCTGTCAGCCTTGCACATTATCATTGCGATACGGTCAAGACCGATGCCCATACCGCCATGAGGCGGTGCGCCGTAGCGGTATGCATCAACAAGAAATCCGAACTTAGCCTGTATCTCTTCATCAGTCATACCGAGAGCTTCAAACATCTTCTGCTGGAGCTCGAAGTCTGTGATACGCATTGAGCCGCTTGAAAGCTCCGTTCCGTTAAGAACAAGATCCCAAGCCTTTGCACGTACATTTGCAGGATCGGTGTCGAGGTATTCGAGGCACTCCTCCATAGGCATAGTGAATGGGTGGTGAGCAGCTACCCATGTATCGTTCTCGTCATCGTGCTCGAAGAAAGGCATCTCTGTTATCCAGAGGAAATTGTACTTATCATCAGGAATAACGTCCATTCTCTTGCCGCAGATAAGTCTTATAGCACCGAGAGTTGAAAGAACAGTCTTTGTCTTGTCAGCGCAGATGAGGACAAGGTCTCCCTCATGTGCATCAACTGCTGTACATATCTTTTCAAGGTCGCCGTCAGCAAGGAACTTCTTGAACGAGCAGTTAGGCTCGTCAGCCCAGCGGATATAAGCAAGACCCTTTGCACCGATGCCCTTAGCGTGGTCAACGAGCTTGTCGATCTCCTTACGTGTGTATGTAGCTGCGCCGTTCTTTACATTGATAGCGCGAACAGAGCCGCCGTCCTCGATAGCGCTCTTGAATACAACAAAGTCTATATCCTTAACTTTATCTGTGATATCCTGGATCTCAAAGCCGAAACGTGTATCAGGCTTATCTGAGCCGTAGCGGCTCATTGCATCTGCAAATGTAAGTCTCGGTAGCGGAGTCGGAACGTCAACGCCGATAACTTCCTTGAATACACGCTGGATAAAGCCTTCAACGCACTGCTGGATATCCTCTGCATCGACAAAGGACATTTCAAGGTCGATCTGTGTGAACTCAGGCTGACGGTCAGCTCTGAGGTCTTCGTCACGGAAGCAGCGGGCAAGCTGAACATATCTGTCATAGCCTGCGATCATAAGGAGCTGCTTGTATATCTGAGGTGACTGCGGAAGTGCATAGAACTTGCCCTGATGAACTCTTGACGGGATAAGGTAGTCTCTTGCACCCTCAGGTGTGGACTTCATCATCATAGGAGTCTCGATTTCAAGGAATCCGTTCTCGTAGAAGTATTCACGAGTTACCTTTGCTATCTCATGGCGCATAATGATATTCTGCTGGAGCGGTGCGCGTCTGAGGTCAAGGTAACGGTATTTAAGTCTGAGCTCGTCATTTACCTTTGTCTCGTTTGTGATCTCGAAAGGAGGTGTCTGAGCCTTTGCAAGAATCCTGAGATCATTTACAAATATCTCCACATTGCCTGTTTTGAGCTTATCGTTCTTGCTCTCACGCTCACGGACCTCGCCCTTTGCCATGAGAACATACTCGCTCTTGCATGAAGCAGCCTTCTCAAAGAGCTCGCGGTCAGTCTCGTCGTTGAAAAGGAGCTGAACAACACCTGTTCTGTCTCTGAGAACGATGAAGATAACACCGCCCTTATCTCTGATTCTGTCAACAAAGCCGCCGACTACGACTTCCTGTCCTGCTTCAGTAACTTCTCCGCAGTAGTGTGTGCGCTTTAAACCTTTCATACTGTCTGCCATTTTACTTATCCTCCCCTGTGAATGCAAACATCGAACTATTCTCGGCATCCATAACGTCGAGAACCTTATTAAAATACTCATTCTCAAAATTTGCTGTAAACTTGTCATCGAGCTTCAGTTCCTTCTCGTGACCTGTCTCCATCTCCTTGAGACGAGCTCTTCCTTCATTAAGTTCATTATCGCCGATCACCATAGTGTAAGCAGCGCCTATCTTGTTAGCATACTTCATCTGAGCCTTTACGCCTCTGCCCATAAGGTCATATTCAGCGCAGTAGCCATACTCACGAAGTCCCTTTACAAGCTCCATTACCTTTGCAAGAGCAGCATCGCCCATTGTAGCGAAATAGATATCGCACTTCTTAGGTGTAAGGTAATCGCAGCCCAGTTTTTCCATAAGAAGCAATATTCTCTCGATTCCCATTGCAAAGCCCAGCGCAGGGATATGCTGTCCGCCGAGCTGTTCGATAAGACCGTCGTAACGGCCGCCTGCACATACTGTTCCCTGAGCGCCGATCTCATTTGTTATGAACTCAAAAACAGTCTTTGTATAATAATCAAGACCGCGGACGATCTTCGGATCAATAACATAATCAATGCCAAAAGTTTCAAGGTGCTTCTTGAAGATCTCGAAATGATCCTTGCACTCATCGCAGAGATAATCGAGGATCACAGGAGCGTCCTTGCCCATTTCTTTACAGATAGGGCTCTTGCAGTCAAGAAGTCTCATAGGATTCTTGACGAAACGTTCCTTGCAGGTATCGCAGAGTTCTTCGAGATGCGGCTCAAAATAAGCTCTGAGAGCCTCGTGGTACTTTGCACGGCAGCTCGGGCAGCCGATTGAATTTATATGCAGCTCCACGTTCTTGAGTCCGAGCCTTGAAAGGAGCGTACTTGCAAGTGAGATGACCTCTGCATCGGCAGCAGGAGATGCACTTCCTGCCATTTCCAGACCGAACTGGTGGAACTCACGAAGTCTGCCGGCCTGCGGACGCTCATGACGGAAGCATGAGAGCATATAGAAGACCTTCTGCGGCAGAGCTTCATTAAGAAGTCCGTTCTGGAGCAGCGCACGGATAGTACCCGCAGTACCCTCAGGACGAAGAGTGAACTCTGTCTCCTTTGCTTTTACCGTGTACATTTCCTTCTGTACAACATCGGTAGTCTCACCTACAGAGCGCAGAAACAAGTCTGTATTCTCAAATGTAGGTATCCTTATCTCAGAAAAACCGAAGCTTTCTGCGGTCTCTCTTGCAATCTTCTCAATAGTGTGCCATTTATAGACATCTTTAGGTAGAACGTCCTCAGTGCCGTTTGGGCGTTTGATATTCATAGCCATAAAAATCAGCCTTTCCTGTTTGTTTATTACATGAAAATTGTCCCTTTATGAAGGGACAATTAAACATTTCAGATGCTCGGATTACCGACCTCACGCCAATCAAGGTCACCTCTCTCAAGGGCAAGTATGAGCGCTTCGGCGGTAGCGATATTTGTTGCAACAGGTACGTTGTGAACATCACAGAGTCTGAGAAGGTTCATTCCGTGAACATCTGCTGCCTTAGGATTGATAGGGTCTCTGAAGAAGAGGAGAACATCGACTTCGTTGCATGAGAGAAGTGCGAGTATCTGCTCTGCTCCGCCCTGTCCGCTCAGATATCTTTTAATGGGGAGCCCTGTAGCTTCGCTTACCTGCTTTCCGGTTGTATTGGTTGCTATAAGTGTATGCTTGGATAAAATTCCGCAGTAAGCACTGCAGAACTGCACCATCAACTCTTTTTTAGCGTCGTGCGCAATAATTGCGATCTTCATATATAGGTCCTTTCCCCGCAAAGCGGAATGTTATTCTGAAATTATACAGTCTTTACTGTAAGCGGGACAAATTCTCCGCCAAGACGCTTTGAAATTGCATCAAATGCTCTGAGAGCCTCACTGTCTGTCGGGATAGGAGTTCCCTTGCCCGTAGCTACTGTCATCTTGAAGTCATCGGGGATAACGCCGATCAGCTGTACACCGACCTTATCAATGATCTCGTCAAGGTTGGAGATAAGCTCTGCGCCTATTATCCTCTTGCTGATCTTATTGATGATAAGACGCTGGCTCTTGTTTCCTCTGTTATAGAATTCATCAGACATAAGGCTTGCATCTCTGATACACACAGGATCAGGAGTGGATATCACAAGGATAAGGTTTGCCTGTTCAACGATATCAAATACATGGGAGTTGATACCTGCACCTGTATCTATGATTATATATTCAAAATACTTCTTTACTGAACGACATATTTCAACGATCTTCTCAGCACTTACCGCTGTAAGTGTTTTAGGTGCGCAAAGGATACCGAGATTTGATGCCATTGGTATCTGAGCAACTGCCTCAAGTGCAGTTTTTTTACCGCTGAGCACATCGCCAAGGTCATATTTTATATTGTCTTCAACACCAAAAATGATATCAAGACACCTCAGACCAAAATCGAGTTCAACAATAAGAGTTCTGTGTCCCTGCTTAGCAAGAGTATAACCAAGACCTGCACATACGGTGGATTTACCTGTTCCGCCTTTTCCTGAGGTAACAGCAATAATTTTAGACATTTTTTTTCCTTTCCGATATCCGCAAGCCAAAGCAGTTTTGCTGCATAGACGGCACGGAAGTCTGATAATTATTATAATAATAACCTACTGTACATTATAACACATAATTAGCTAATTGTCAAAGAAGTTTTTAATACAAAATATAAAATTGTGCAAATCAGCTCTTTTCCGAGTTTGTGATTGTATACTTTTTACAAATGCTTCTCCAACTCAGCTATTGCCTTGCTGACCGTTTTTTCGACGTTACAGCCGTTCTCGTCTATAATGATATCTGAATATTTTTCATAAAGAGGTATGCGTTCCTTGTAAAGTCCGCTCAGTGACTGTCCTTCACGAATGACCACACCTCTGTTTTTTATGTTTCCGAGGCGGTATCTGAGCTTTTTGTAATCGAGCTTCAGGTAGACAATGATCCCGTTTTTGGAGAGATTCTTCATTGCAGCCTCACCGTATACCGCACTTCCGCCTGTTGCAATAACAGCACTGCTTGTACGGAATCCGCTGAGTATGCGGTCTTCTGTACTGATAAATCCGTCAATCCCCTTTTCGGCAATAATATCTTTAAGTAGCTTTCCTTCTTTTTCCTGTATGACAAGATCAGTATCAACGAACTTATATCCAAGGATCTTAGCAAGGATAACTCCGACTGTACTTTTGCCTACCCCGGGCATACCAATAAGAACGATATTTTTCTTCACGCTTCATACCCCTATATCTTAATACATAATCTTATTTTAACTCACTTTGTGCAAAATGTCAATAGATAATCGCGCCATATATTGCGATATTTATTTTTTATATACTAAATATTGACAAAAATCACATATTATGGTAACATATTTTCACAAGGAGGAGTAATATGCATCATAGTCCCTTTGGTTTTTCGGCTGATAACAAGCGCTATCACACGCTGAATTATTACAACAAAACAGTTTTCGGCAGGAAGATATATAAAGCTGTTATAGACTGCGGTTTTACCTGCCCGAACATTGACGGTTCAAAAGGCACGGGCGGCTGCATTTTCTGTGACGGAGGAAGCGGCTACTTCACAAACAGCGGTCTTGATATAAATGCGCAGCTCGAACGCGAAAGAGAACGCATCTGTGCAAAGTACGGCAAAGATGCCGAATTCATCGCGTATTTTCAGGCAAATACAAACACTTATGCTCCCATAAGCGTTCTGAATGAGCTTTATTCAAAGGCTGCCGATTTTCCGAATGTATGCGGCATATCAGTCGGCACACGCGCCGACTGTCTTTCCGATGAGGTCGTAGAATTGCTGAAAGAAGTCAATTCCCGAACTTCACTCACTGTGGAGCTCGGTATGCAGAGCTGTCACGACAACACTCTTCTGCTCATCAATCGCTGCTATGACCACAAGGAATTCTGCAAAGGCTATATGAAGCTGAAAAAAGCAGGTATAAGAACTTGCCTGCACATCATAAACGGGCTTCCGCGTGAGACTTCCGAGATGATGCTTGAAACTGCAAAAGAAGCGGCAAGGCTTTCTCCTGACGCTGTGAAATTGCAGATGCTCCACGTTATCCGCGGCACAAAGCTCGAAAAAATGTACCAAAACGGCGAATTCACACTGCTTGAACGCGATGAATACATAGACATTATTGCAAGGCAGCTCGAAGTTCTGCCGCCCGAGATCGTTATCGAGCGTATCACAGGCGACGGCGACAAATCAAAACTCGTCGCACCGATGTGGAGCGCAGACAAGATAGCAGTTCTTGGCGGCATTGACAAAAGGCTTGCCGAACTGGATACGTGGCAGGGAAAAAAATACAAAAAAAGTAACAGGCAAGGTACATGACCCTGCCTGTTTGCTTTTATATGTCGTTTCTTATAACATCATCAAGAGTCTCTCTCTTTACAGCGATCCTTGACTCGCCGTTGTTTACGAATACCACAGCAGGCTTCTGAAGTCTGTTGTAATTTGATGACATAGAGTAATTATAAGCGCCTGTTGCGCATACAGCTATTATATCGCCTGATTCTGCGTGCTGAAGCGGCATATTCTCACCGATAAGATCACCGCTTTCACAGCATTTTCCCGCAACCGTGACCTTATCGTCAGGCTCTTTGTCAGCTTTGCATGCATTTACTACGGTATATGCCGACTCATAGAGGGCATAGCGTATATTGTCTGTCATTCCGCCGTCTACAGATACGTAGGTTCTGATATCAGGGATTTCTTTTCTTCCGCCTACCGTGTAAAGAGTTATTCCTGCTTCTCCTACCAAAGACCTGCCCGGCTCTATGTATATGAACGGAACCGGTATGTTATGCTCCTCCGCCTTTGCCGTATAATAATCTACGTCCTCGACGGCAAATTCATCGAAAGTGATATAGGCGGTATTCCCGACCTCCTCAT